>DATKAB010000219.1 GCA_035498555.1 Candidatus Sulfotelmatobacter sp. | reverse complement strand
TCGCTTCGAGCATTCGCATGGTGACAGCGCCGAACAGGAAGCCGCCAACGTGCGCGAGGTAGGCCACGCCTCCCGCAGGCAATTGGGCCACCGCGCCGACGTTGACGAGCTGGGTCAGGAACCAGACGCCGATGAAGAGTGCGGCCGGAATGAGTCGGACGCGCACGAACACGAAGATGACCAGCAGACTGCGAATGCGGTCGGCCGGGAACGCCACCAGGAACGCGCCCATCACCGCTGCGATTGCGCCACTGGCGCCCAGGTTGGGCACGGAGGACTGCGGATTCGCAGCCACCTGAGCCAGCATGGCGGCGACTCCGCCCAGCAGGTAGAAGACGAGGTAGCCGAATCGGCCCAACGCGTCTTCGATCTCGGGGCCGAAGGCCCAGAGAAAGATCATGTTGCCGATGATGTGCGACCAGCTGGCGTGCATGAACATGGCGGTCAGGACCGTGATCCAGTCCTGCCCTGCGGAGAGGTGGGCGGGGACGACCGACCACCGAGCGACGAACGACTCGCCGCCCGCAAGTTCGAACCCGAACATCACGAGGTTGAGGAGAATGATCGCCGCCGTGGCAACCGGCGGTTTCAGGGGGCGTCGCGAAGCATCACCGAGTGGGATGACGGCCACGGATTCCTCCTTCGAGCGACGTTGATGAGTCGGGCGGCTTGATGCGCGAGGGCTGACGAAGTGGGCAACGCCAGACGCATCACGCCGATGGATTCTTGACGAGCGAACCGTCCTCCTCGGCCAGCTCGGCGATGATCGCCTGAATCACGGCGGCGCCCGGAAGCGCCAGCAGCGCGCCGGCGGGGCCAAGGAGTCGTGCGCCGGCGAGCACGCTCACGGTCACCACGAACGGGTGCAATTTCAGATAGCGGCCCATCACTCTCGGGGTGACGAATGTGCCGATCACCCAGTTGACGATGACGTACGCGAGGACCCCGACCACCGCATGCGACCAGGACACCGTCGCGCCCGCCAGGACGATCGCGATCGCGGCGATCGCGGAGCCGAGGAAGGGAATGATCTCCGCGAGGCCGGCAATGGCTCCCAGAAGCGCTGCGGACGGGTGATGGAGGGCGGACAAGACGATGCCGATCGCCGTGCCCATGACGATGCATACGACAGCCTGTCCGCGAATGTACGCCGCGAGCGCGCGGTCGACGCTGCGCCCAAGCCGGACGATCTCGGAGCGCACCGGAAGCGGCACGAAGCTCAGCGCATTCGACTGAACGGCGGCGGAATCGGCCAACAGATAGAACGCCAGCAACGGGAGGATCGCGAGCCCCAGCAGATAGCTCAGGCCGCCGATCGAGCGGGCCGCCGCTCCGGCGAGCGTGCCACCGAGGCCTCGCAGGAGATCGCCCGAGTTGGTTCGAACGCTCCGGATCAAGGATTCGAGCCCATCGCCGAGGCCGCGCTCGGCGGCAATCGCGCGCAGACTCTGTAGCATGCGATCCATCACCTGTGGAGCACTCGAAGCGAATTGTTCCGCGTCCGCGACCACCCGGGGCGCTGCGAGTATCAGCGCGCCGCCGATAACCCCCAGGAGAGCGAGGAGCACCGCTGCCGCCGCCACTCGGCGCGGAAGATGTCGCCCGCCCGGGAGTGAAATCGCCGCGAGTGCTCGTACGACGGGAAGCAGCGCGTAGGCGACCAGCACGGCGTAGCCGACCAGCAGGGCGACATCACGCAGCGCCCACACCAGGATCGCGATTGTGATCGAGAACGCGAGCAATATCGTCCGCGCCGACCCGACCGAACTCGTCATGTCGGTAGGCTACACGTTCTCGTGGGACGCGGGCGATGTCGAATTGCGGCGTCGTGGCGTGGCGCTGGGCAGGTGCTCCGCTCACTCCGCCGACTGTTTCAGCACCGCCTCGATGTGGCGCGAGATCAGCTCGGGGTCGAGCAGCGCGATGTGGTGCACCGGCTCGAGGACGAAGGAGTCCTCGGTGAAGTCATCGCCCAGCACGTTGGTCTCGAGATGGCGCGCCAGCAACGCCTCGGCCTCGGCCGCTTCCTCGTTCGAGAACACGAAGCGCACGTGCGGAATCCTCCGCCGCGCCGATCGGTACCAGTCGGCCAGCGGGTCGCCGGGCTGCTCGAACGGCGCCACCAGATCGGCGGCGTAGCGCTGGAGCGGTTCGAGGCTCGAGCCCAGCTTCATGAACGTCTGCGACAGGTAGTTCTGCACCACCAGCCAGGTCTCGAGCGAGTCGATGTCCTTGGCGAGCGTCTTGAGCGCGATCAGCGTCTCGGCCGGATTGCTGGCGTCGATCCGTGCGTAGAGCCGGGTGGCGAAGCAGGTGGCGAGGCTGACGTTGGGGCCGAGCGCCACCAGGCCGTTGACCTCGACGCCGGCGCCGGGCTCGTCGTGCAGCATGCGCAGGAACTGATCGGCGCCGGCCGAGTGACCGACCAGCAACGTCTTCCGGGGGCGCACCTCGGCCACCAGTTCCTTGAGCAGGACGCGCAGCACGCGCGAGTGATCGTCGAGCCCCAGGATCGGCCGATTGGGTTCGCGCCGTCCGAAACCGACCAGCGTGATCGCCACCGCGCGCTGGCGTGAGTTCCCGACCACGCTCTCGAAGCGGCCGTTGTCCGCGCCCACCCCGTGCAGCAGCACCACCAGCACGTCGGAGTCGACGCGATTGTCCATGAAACTCACCGGGTAGCCGACCAGCCGGGGGCTGCGGTTGGCGAGCTGTCGCACGTGCGCGGCGGTGAGCACGAAGTGGCGCTCGACCGCGCCGGGCTTGTCGGTGGCGGCGCCGCTCTCGCTCGCCGGCCAGCGCAGCGCGATCGCCAGATCGTGCGCCGACTGCCAGCGTTGATCGGGATCCTTGGCCAGACACGCGCGCACCATTCGATCGAGCGGCGCCGGCGCCAGCGGCGAGAGCTCGGCCATCGGCCGGGGCTCGTCCTTCATGATCGAAGAGATCAGCGAGGCGGCGCTCGCGCCCTCGAACGCTCGGCGGCCGGTGGCCATCTCGTAGAGCACGCAGCCCAGCGCCCACAGGTCGCTGCGCGCGCCGGCCTCCTTGCCCTCGAGTTGCTCGGGCGCCATGTACTGGAACGTGCCGACGATCTGGCCCGCGGTGGTGAGCGGCTGGGCCACGGTCGGCGAATGGGTCTGCGCCGCCGCGCCCGCCGGGCCCACGAACGCCGGCTCGTGCCCGGTCACGCGAGCGAGCCCGAAGTCCATGAGCTTGGCGCCGGACTTCGAGAGCATGATGTTGCCGGGCTTGAGGTCGCGGTGGACCACGCCCGAGCGATGGGCGCGGTCGAGGGCGTCGGCGATCTGTGCCCCGATGCGCATCACCTCGGCGGCCGGCAGCGCGCCGCGCTCGAGCCGCCGGGCGAGGGATTCGCCGTCGACCAGCTCCATCACCAGGTAATCCCGGCCGCCGTCGTGCCCGATGTCATGCAGAACGCAGATGTGAGGGTGATTGAGCGCCGAGACCGCGCGGGCCTCGCGCTCGAAGCGGCTGCGGACCTCGGGCTGGATCGCGAGATGCTCGGGCAGCACCTTGACCGCGACCTCGCGACCGAGACGCGAGTCGCGGGCACGATACACCTCTCCCATGCCCCCGCTTCCGAGCGGAGCGAGCACTTCGTAGGGGCCGAGACGGGTGCCGACGCTGAGCGGCATCCGAACAATTTACACCAATGGCAGCGAGCCCGCGCCCCGGGGCATCGCCGGCTCGTTTGCACGTCGCCCAGCTGACGACGCCGCTCGACAGGTGGGCGAAGCGTTCACGTGCCGCTCGCGGGCGGCGAGCCGCATTCAGCCTCGAAGCGCGCTCGGCTGCCGGCCTCTTGCCAGGGCGAGGTACGCGAGCCCGGCCGCGAAGAAGCCCACAAACCAGGCGTAGTCGTAGAGCGGGCGGATCGCCGGGATCACCAGACCGCCCCAGGCGAGCGCGCAGCCGAGCAGCGTCGCGATCACTCCAGCGGGGTTCCAGCCGCCGTAGCGGCCATCGCGGAGATAGAGATCGGTCAGGTCGAGCTGGCGCCGGCGGACGATCCAGTAGTCGGCGATCAATACGCCGGCGATCGAGCCGAGCCCGCCCGAATAGCCCACCAGCCAGGCGAAGATGTAGCCGCGCGGGTCGGCCAGCAGGCGCCACGGCTGCATCGCGATGCCGATCAGACCGGTGATGAGTCCGCCGGTCCGAAAGCTGATCCAGCGCGGCAGCGCGTTGGCGAAGTCGTTGGCCGGCGAGACGACATTGGCGGCGATATTGACGGCGAGCGTCGCCACCACGACCGAGAACATCGCGAATCCCACCACCAGCGGATTGTGGAACTTGCCGACCAGCTTCACCGGATCCCAGATCGCTTCGCCGTAGAGAATCGCGCTCGCGCTCGTGATCATCACGCCCATCGCCGAGAACGCGAACATCGTGGTCGGGAGCGCCACGGTCTGCCCCACGACCTGCTCGCGCTGGCTGCGTCCGAAACGAGTGAAGTCGGGCATGTTGAGCGACAGCGTGGCCCAGAAGCCGATCATCGCCGTGAGCGAAGGCCAGAACACGCGCAGGAATTCGGCCGAGGTCGCGAGCTTGCCCGGCTGGGCGAGCAGCGGCCCCCACCCATGGGCCGCACGCACCGCCCACACCAGCAACGCCAGAGTGACGAGCAGAACGTAGGGCGCGGCCCAGTTCTCGACCTTCCTCAGCAGATCCATGCCACGGTAGATGATCCAGATGTTGAGCCCCCAGAACAGGAGGAACGAGAGCCACTCGGTGGTGGAGTGGCCGCCGAACCCGGCCCCCAGCAGGCCGGGCCACGCCGGGATCACGGCGGTGAAGAAGGTGTGCAGGGCCTCGCCGCCGATCCACGCCTGGATGCCGAACCAGCCGCACGCCACCAGCGCGCGCATCAGCGCCGGAAGATTGGAGCCGGAGGTCCCATAGGCGGCGCGCGCGAACACCGGGAACGGGATGCCGTATTTGGTGCCCGGGTGCGAGTTGAGCAGAATCGGCACCAGCACGATGCTGTTGCCGAGGAGGATCGTGCACAACGCCTGCTGCCAGCTCATGCCCTGCGCCATGAGCCCGGACGCGAGCATGTACGTGGGGATGCAGTGCGCCATCGAGATCCAGAGCGCGGCGTAGTTGTAGGTGGTCCAGGTGCGGCGCGCCGCGGGAATCGGGGCGAGATCGGCGTTGTAGAGCGGGCTGCCCTCGATTGGGGCGCTGTTCGTCAGCTCGACCCGACCGTCGGCCAGTTCGCGTTGATTCGAACTCATCGGATTGCCCTCGGGGTCCTGTCGCTTCAGCGCTCGTCGAGCGATTGCACCATGCGTACGATCGCTCGACGTGCGGCTCGCGATTCGATCCTGGTCAGAGCGCGACCGTCCACCGAAGCGTGCACCGAGGTTACCCCAGATACCGTGCCAAACAGCAGTATGGCGAGGTCGAGATCGCGAACGCCGGCAGCGCGCCGGCCCGAGCGGCGAAGCGCCAGCACTTGCGCGAGACCGTCGAGGTAGCGGCCGAGCACGCGGCGAAGCGGGCGCGGCCCGGGCCGATCGAATTTGAGCAGCCCGCGCACCTGATGGAACACGCGCATCAGATCGGGGTTGTCGCGAAAGAAGGCGAGATGCGCTTCGGTGACGCGCTCGATGGCCTCGGGTCGGGTGCGCGCTTCCTGCGCGGCACGTTGAACTCGCTCCAGCAGTTCGTGAAAGCCGCTCCTCACCACCGCCTCGATCAGCTCCTGCTTGTTCGCGAAGTAGCCATAGAGCGTGCCTTTCGCGATCCCCGCCCGCCGCGACAGATCCTCGATGCGCGACTCGTAGAGGCCTCGCTCGGCGAACAGACGCCGGCCCGCCGCGAGCAGCTCCCGGCGGGTCACGTGCTTGCGCCGTTCGCGACGCCCCTGCACCGAGGGCGGGAGCGAGGCCCGGGTCCCCATCCTGAACGTCTCCTGACCGAGATATGACCGATCCGTTACCCGATCAAAGTTGACCAGCAGGTCAGTTTTGCTTAGCTTGACCGGGCCGTCAACTCCTCCAGGCCGCGTGTGCTGCAGGGCGGATTCAGCAGGAGGTCTCCGATGAGCACCCTCTCGACGAAAGCAGGCGTTCCGGCCATGGCTCTGGTGTTCGGCATGCTCGGGTTCGGTTGCGCCCATCATCCCAAGGAAGTCGCGAGCGAGGTTCCTCCGGCTGCGCCGACGACGGCCACGCCCGCCGCGCCGCCGAAGGCGACTCCCCCACCGGCTCCCGCGCCTCCGGTCCCGGCGCCCGGCCTGAGTCAGGCGCAACTGAACGACGCCTTCTTCGATTTCGATTCCGCCTCGCTCCGAACCGATGCTCGCGAGGCGCTCGATCGGGACACGCAGCTGCTTCGTGACCACCCGGACGAACAGGTCCGCCTCGAGGGCTACTGCGACGAGCGCGGAAGCGAGGAGTACAACCAGGCGCTGGGCGAGCGGCGCGCGTTTGCAGCGCGCGACTACCTCGAGGCCGCCGGGATCGCCGGCTCGCGGATCACGACCGTCTCCTACGGAAAGGATCGCCCGTTCTGCACCCAACACGAGGAAGATTGCTGGCAACAGAACCGCAGGGCCCGGGTCGCGCTGGTGGGCGCCCCGATTCGATCGTAGCCGACGAGTGAGCCCATTTCGCCGGATCGGCCGTGAGGCGGAGAAATGGCAGCTCCATACCGTCGGCCGGGTGCTGTTCCTGAGCTCCCTGGTGGGAGTGGTGGCCGGTCTCGGCGCGATCGCGTTTCAGTACCTCTGTCAGTGGTTCCAGCATGTGGCGCTGGACGGTGTGGCCGGTCTCCGCATGGAGGGCCCCTCCGGCGAGCGCGCGCTGTTCCACGCGACCCACGCCCTGTTCCGTCCGTGGCTCATACCCCTGGTGACCACCCTGGGTGGGCTGGTGACGGGCATCCTCGTGCAGCGTTTCGCGCCCGAGGCGGCCGGCCACGGGACGGACGAGGCGGTCGACGCGTTTCATCGGCGAGGCGGAGTGATTCGCGGTCGCGTGCCGATCGTGAAGACCATCGCCTCGGCGATCACGCTCGGAACCGGCGGCTCGGGCGGCCGCGAAGGTCCGATCGCGCAGATCGGCGCCGGTTTCGGATCGTTTCTCGCGACCCGCCTCGGCCTCGACGAACGCGATCGGCGAATCCTGCTCGGCGCGGGAGTGGGCGCGGGTGTCGGTAGCATCTTTCGCGCGCCGCTGGCCGGCGCCCTGTTCGCTGCCGAAGTGCTCTACTCCGATCCCGAGTTCGAGTCCGACGTCATCATCCCAGCCGCCATCGCCACGATCGTCGCCTACTGCGTGTTCTCCCTGAAGTTTGGATTCGGCTCCCTGTTCGCAACTCCACGTTTCACCTTCCGCTCCGCGGCCGAGCTCCTGCCCTATTCGCTGCTGGCGCTCGTGGTGGCGCTCGCTTCCGGCCTCTTCGTCAAAGTGTTCTACGGCACCCACGCGTTGTTCGCGCGGTTGCGCATGCCGAAGGTGCTGAAGCCGGCGTTGGGAGGACTGCTGACCGGCCTGATCGGATGGCTCGCCTTCCGGCTGGCCCACGATGCCCGTTCGCTCGACGTGCTCTCGTTCGGCTACGGCACGGTTCAGGGCGCGCTGCTCGGGCAGGTCCCGCTGGCGATTCTGCTGTTGATCGCGTTCGGCAAGATGGTGACCACGGGATTTTCGATCGGATCCGGTGGGTCGGGTGGCGTGTTCGGCCCCTCGATGGTGATCGGCGGATCGCTGGGAGGTGCGGTGGGACTGCTGGCCCAGCAGTGGATGCCCAACGTGGTCACGCAACCGGGCGCCTTCGTGGCGGTGGGCATGGCGGGTTTCTTCGCCGCCGCCGCCAACACTCCGATCTCGACGCTGGTGATGGTCTCCGAAATGACCGGCAACTACGAGCTGCTGCTGCCGTCCCTGTGGGTGTGCTCGCTGTCGTACCTGCTGGCCCGACGCTGGACGCTCTATCGCAGCCAGGTGCCGAGCCGGCTCGAGTCGCCCGCCCACCGCGGCGCGATTCTCGGTGGCGTGCTGAAATCCATGCGCGTTCGCGACGTGATCCGCGGGAGGCCGCTCCACCAACTCCCGGAAACGGCGCCGCTGCGCGACGTGATTCGGGCCTGCATGAGCTCCTCGCAGCACTGCTTCCCGGTCGTCGATGCCGAAGGGCGGATGACCGGGCTGATCCGGCTGGCGCAGGTCCGCGAATTCCTGGACGAACACGGCCGGGACTCCGCGGCAATCGCGCACGACCTCGCTTCAAGGCCCCGGGCCACGCTCTCCCCCGGCGACGACCTCGACCACGGGCTGCAGCGGCTCATGAGCCTCGACGTCGAAGACCTGCCGGTGGTGGACGACGCCGATCCGCGACGCGTCCTGGGAATTCTTTCCCGCCGTGACGTGATGGCCGCCTACGCCGATCGGCGCCTCGGCCACGACGGGCCGGTTGATTCACCCTCGCGATCCTGACCGTCCGGGGACGGTGCGGAGTCGTCACCCCTCCAAAGAACGCGGCGACACGCCGGAAGCGTCCCGTCGAGGTCGCCGCGCTTTCGGAAAAGGTTGCCGGTATTACTCTCCCATCATCACCCGCTTCGCCTCCTGCTCGAGGTCGAGGTAGGCGGCCTTCTCGACGGTGACGCCCACTACCTGAATCGTGCCGCCCCTGAAGGCGAACGGCGCCCTGTACTGGTGGCTCACCGCGTCGGCGCTGTCGAAGCCCACACACAGGCCGTCGCCGGCCAGGGTGAACTTGCCCAGTTGGGTGCGCATCGGGCCCTGGGCCACCACCTTGTCGTTCACGTAGAGCTTCACGTGCCCG
>DATKAB010000218.1 GCA_035498555.1 Candidatus Sulfotelmatobacter sp. | reverse complement strand
CATCTTGATCGAGACCACCGCCACCAGCCCCTCGCGCACGTCCTCGCCGCCCATGTCGGCCTTGAGGTTCTTGGTGAAGCCCTCGCGATTGGCGTAGTTCACCAGGGTGCGCGTGAGCGCCGAGCGGAACCCGACGACGTGAGTTCCGCCCTCGGCGGTGTTGATGTTGTTCACGAACGACAGCAGCGTCTCGGTGTAGCCATCGTTGTACTGGAACGCGATCTCGACCGAGACGTTGTCGCGCTCGCGCGAGAAGAACACCGGCTTGGAGTGAAGCGTCTCTTTGTTCTGGTTGAGATACTTCACGAACTCGACGATGCCGCCCTTGTAGAAATACTCGGTGGACTTGGCGGTGCGCGCGTCGTTGAGGCGGATCGTGAGACCGCTGTTGAGGAACGCCAGCTCGCGCAGGCGCGCGGCGATGGTGTCCCAGTGGAACGTGGTGTCGTCGAAGATCCCGGCGTCGGGCTTGAAGCGCACCGTGGTGCCCGAGCCGGTGGCTCGCTTCTCGGCCGGCCGCGACTTCATCGGGCCGGTCGGCACGCCGCGGCGGTATTCCTGCGAGAAGATCTTGCCGTCGCGAAGCACCTCGACCGTGCACCACTCCGACAGCGCGTTCACCACCGAGACCCCAACGCCGTGCAGTCCGCCCGAAACCTTGTAGGTATTGGAGTCGAACTTGCCGCCGGCATGCAACGTGGTCATCACCACTTCCAGCGCCGGTTTCTTGGTGGTGGCGTGGAGGTCGGTCGGAATGCCGCGCCCGTCGTCGCGCACCGTGACGCTGCCGTCGGTTTCAATGGCGACCTGGATCTCGGTGCAGAAGCCGGCCAGCGCCTCGTCGACGGAATTGTCCACGACTTCCCAGACCAGATGGTGGAGCCCGCGCACCGCCGTGTCGCCGATGTACATCGCCGGGCGCTTGCGGACGGCCTCGAGACCCTCGAGGACCTGGATGCTGGTCGCGTCGTAGTGATGGCCCTTCGCTTCTGCAGTCAAGGTGCCTTCTTCCTTTCCGGTGATCACCGCAGGTTCCCTCCGCCAGGGACGACGAAACGCAGCTCGCGAACGGTGTTTGGGACCAGCTCGCGGTTGAGCGTCCGCATCAATTGGCGCTTGAGGACCCCGAGCTCATGCATCCATGCCGAGCCGTCCACCTCGACGATCAGCGTGCCCCGCCGAAAGGCCACCGCGCGGCTGTGGCCGGCGATCCGCGGTCCCACCACCGCGGCCCACCGATCCACCGCTTCCCAGCCTCGCAGTTCCCCTCCCAGCCCGCGCCCGGCCAGCGCGCGCTGCAAGGCACTCTGCAACGACTCCACCGCTACCCCGCCGCGTCGGGCAGGCGCAGCGGCATGATCAGGCACAACAGCTCTTCCTCCGCCTGAGGAAGCTCGCCGAGCGGCTCGATGACGCCGGCCGACAGCGCGGTCTTCAAGCGAAAGACCACCTGCTCCGTGGGCAAACTACGCAGGATGTCCAGCAGGTAGGTGGCGTTGTAGCCGATCTCCATGTCCTCTCCGCGGTACTGCGCTTCGATTTGATGCTCTCCAGCTCCCAGCTCGGTGGCGGAGGAGACGCCGAGCTTGCCGGAGCGAACCGAGAAACGCACCTGTCGCGTGATGTTGTCCGCATGCGACGCCACGATGTCGACCGCTTCCATGAGGTCCTGGCGACGCACCTGAAGATCGCGCGGATTGTCGCGCGGAATGACCTGGTCGTAGTTGGGATACGGTCCTTCGAGCAGGCGCGTGAAGATCTGCACGCGATATTCGCCGACCTGCGCCGAGAATCCCGCCTGATTCTTCCCGGCGGCGATCTCGACGGTCACCGGGCTCGTCGCTTCCTCGGCGGTGCGGCTGACGGTCTGGAGCGCGCGGCTTGGAACGATCACGCCATCCTTGCCGAGCCCGCCGAACGCGCCCTTGCGCGTGGCGCGCGCCAGCCGGTGACCGTCGGTGGCCACCACTGTGAGCGCCTTCTCGCCGCCCTGCACCAGCACGCCGTTGAGCTGAGGGCGCACTTCGTCGGTGGACGCGGCGTAGGCAGTGCGCGCGAGCAGGCGCGACAGCGCGTCGCCCTCGAGCGTCACCGCGCCGTCGGCCTTGAGATCCGGTACGCGCGGGAACTCCGCCGCGTCCTGAACCGGGAATCGCGACCAGCCTTTCCCATCGCCGTAGCGAACCTCACACTGGCCGCCCTCGATGCCGATCGTGAGCGTGCCCTTCGGAATCTTGCGCACCACCTCGTGGAAATGACGCGCCGACACTGCGACCTTGCCGGGCGTCTTCACCTCGGCGGGAACGCGCACCGCGGTGGTCACGTCGAGGTCGGTTCCGGTCACGCGCAACCCACCCTTGTCCGCCTCGAGCAGGAGGCAGCTCAACAGGGGCTGAGGGCTGCGGGCGGAGACCGAGGCCAGCGCGCGGGACACGGCGAAGGCGAGGTCGCCCTGCTGGATGGAGAGCTGGATTTCGTCCTTCCCGTTCGGCTGGGAAGTCGAAGTCCGGCCACTGGTTCCAGGTGCGGAGGCGGTACCGGCAGAGGGGCTCATGGTTCGGGGCTGCATCATAGGCGGGTCACCCCCTGGCTGCAAGCAATTTGAGTACGTCTAAGATATTGGAGCATAACAAGAAAGAACCTAGTAGTCGTAGGGGCTGTGGAGGGTCTTGAGAAGCTCGATATCTGGGTTCCAAACGGGCTCGCGAGAACGGGTTGCTTCGGGTCTCCCGGCTGTGGAGGAAAGGCCTGTTTGCTCACCGCGACTCAGGTTCCAGGGGCGATGCGGAGGGTTCTCCACCGTTCTCCCCCGGCTATCCACAGCTCATCCGGAGGCCAGCGTGGAAATCACGCCGTTGATCCGATCGGCGAATGACGGATCCGCAGAGATCATGCCGCCGACCTTCTCGCAGGCGTAGAGCACGGTGGTGTGGTCCCTTCCGCCGAACATGCGACCGATCTCGACCAGCGAAAGATCCGTGAGCTGGCGTGCCAGGTACATCGCGACCTGCCGAGGCAGCACGATATTTCGCGTCCGCCGCTTCCCGCACAAGGCATCGACCCTCACGCTGTAGCGCTCCGCGACCGTGGTGAGAATGCGCTCGGGCGTGGTGTGGTCCGGCTCGGGATGGACGTACTGCTGCAGCACTTCCTCGGCCAGATCGGGGGTGATCTCCTGCTGGGTCAATGACGCGACCGCCATCAATCGCACCAGACAGCCCTCGAGGTCGCGGATGTTGGTGCGGATGCGGTCGGCGATAAGCAGCAGGATGTCATCGGCCAGATGCAGGCCGTCGCCCTCGAGTGCGCAGCGATTGCGCAGGATCGCGATGCGCGTTTCGACGTCGGGATGCTTGACGTCGGTGATCAGCCCCTGATTGAAGCGCGAAGTCAGCCGCTCTTCGAGCATCGGAATGTCCTTGGGCGGCTTGTCGGCGGTCACCACGATCTGCTTGTGCGCGTCGCGCAGCGTGTTGAACGTGTAGAAGAACTCCTCCTGCGTGCTCTCCTTTCCCGCCAGAAACTGAATATCGTCGATCAACAGGACGTCCACGTTTCGATACTTGTTTCGGAACGCCAGCGTCTGGCCGTGCTGGATCGCGTAGATCATCTCGTTGGTGAAACGCTCGGCGGGCACGTAGGTGACCCGAGCGTCGGCGTGGCGCGCACGCACTTCGTGGCCGATGGCATGGAGCAGGTGCGTCTTGCCGAGACCGGAGCCGGCGAAGATGAAGAGCGGGTTGTAGTCCTCGGCCGGCCGCTCGGCGACCGCGACACAGGCGGCATGAGTGAATCGATTACCGCCACCGACGATGAAGGTCTCGAAGGTGTGGCGCGGATTGAGCTGGCTGTCGAGCCAGCCGCGCGCCGGCCGCGCGCGCTCGACCGGCGGCCTCGGAAGCGGCGGGGGAGGAGCGGCGCCGGACTCGATCTCGCAGGGGAGCAGCCGCACTTCGGGCGCGGCCCCGAATACCGATGCGAGACAGTCTCGCAGCATGGGAAGGTGGTGCTCGTGGATCCAGTCGACGAAAAACGCGTTTGGAACCTCGAGCTCGACGAGCGTTGGTCCCATCACGCGCGGCGTGATCGGCCGGAACCAGGTGTCGAAAGTCTGAGCACTGCCGATGCGGTCCTGAACGAGTGAAAGAACCTGGGCCCAGAGCCGCTCGGTTCCTTCTACGGGCAGCGATTGGACAGCCATTTCAACGTTCCTTGCTGAAAAGGGTCCGCGGTTATCCACAGGGCCCGGGATCGTTCGAGCCGATAACGGCGCGGTCGCAGGCCCAGGGGACGGGAGCGTGTGGAAATCAAAGCAGATGCTTTTCAACAGCGGGGATCTAAACTCCAAGCTACTGCGGTGTCGTGAGATAGCTCTGCGGCGGCCTCCCCGAGTCCACAGGTTTTCCACATGAGTCAAGCAGCGCGTGCTTAGAAGCGAAAAATGGCCTTGCGGCGGCGCAGGAGCGACGCCGTAAGTGATTGCTATTTAATATCATCAAAGGGTTGCCAGATCCCCCGAGCAAGCGCGGCCTAGGACGCCCTTCCCGCGGGAACGGGAAGGCTAGCATCCACCCCGGGGGTGCACAAGCAGGTTTTGGAAATTGGCGGAAATTAGATAATTCTTTACGCTACATGATGTTGCATGAGCGGCCATGGCCCAATAAGCCGCTCAGAAAGGCAGGTTCACTCCCGCCGAAAAACCGACGTCATCGTTGAAATCGTCACCGAGCCGAAATTCGAACTCGGTGACGATGCGGGCCACCGGCGAGAGCCCGAATTCCGAGCCCACCCGGAGCGGCGTCGAGAAGTCGGTCCTGGTTTGATCGCTGTTCACGCTCGAGAACGCGAAGCCCAGGCCCACGTACGGAGAGATCTCGCCGGTGGCGCCGCGGTGCCACGAGCGGCTCGCCACGATCGTCGGCCCGAGGGTGAGCGCGCTGTAGTTGTCGCCGACGTGAATCCCGAGACCACCGCCGGCGGCGATGTCGAACGGCTGCTGGTCACCAGCGCGAAGCAGAGCCACCTTTACGTCGGTGCCGACCTGGACCAGCGTGCGATTCCCCTGGTCCCGATCCATGCGAGAAAGGCCCCCCTGAAAACCGAAGTCCACGCCGGGGTAGAAGCTCAGCCGAAGCTGACCGAGCAGCCCGACCACGTTCTGGCTGATCGGCACGTATCCGCCGAAGACGTGCCCGTCGACCGGCAGGATCGCCGCGCCGGTGTAGGGACTGGGGAGTTGGGCCTCGGCCCGCGTCGCGAGCAGGAGCCCGGCCGCGAGCGCGGCCAAGCGTAGGTTTTTCACTGTCATCCTCCGTGATGAGAGTGCGGGAGCCGGAGCGCGGCGCCAGGGGCACCGTCGCAAATCGGGGAATTGGCGGTCAAGCCGATTCTGCCCGCCGGGCGTGGAGTTTGCCGTCCACTGGCAATTGGTCGCTCGCCGGCGCTGCCGCTAGTATGCGCGCCCATGGCTCGCACTCTCGACGTCGTTCTCCTGCTCGCGCTGCCCGCCTCGGGCAAGTCGGAAGTTCGCCGCTACCTCGCCAGCCTGTCTCCCGAGCGCTCCGAGCGCGAGATGCATCTCGGCCCCACCACCCAGCTCGACGACTATCCCTACGTTCACATGATGCGCCGGGTGAGCCAGGAGCTGCGACGGCTGGGTCATGACGGCGTGTTCTTCGACTCGGACGACCTGCCGATGAAGGACCCACGCGACTGGGGGACGCTGATCGAGCTGATCAACGAAGACTTCGACGACCTGGTGCGCCAGCGTGCGGCCGCGCCGCCGGCGGCCGCTCCCTGGCTCCTCGATCGATTCGATGGCGCGCGGGCGCGCGTCGGAGCGGCTCCCGCCTTCAGGCAGTTGAGCGCCGGGGTCCGCGCCGCGCTGGCCGCGGCGCTCGAGAGCGACGCGCTGGCGGTCCTGCGCGACAAGAACGCGGCGCTGCCCGGCACGTTGAGCGGGCGGACGGTGGTGATCGAGTTCGCGCGCGGAGGTCCCGAAGGCGCAAAGCCGCCGCTGCCGGAGCCGCTCGGCTATCGCTACTCGCTGTCGCGCCTGAGCGACGCGATTCTCGAGCGGGCCGTGATCCTGTACGTGTGGGTCACTCCCGAAGAGTCGCGGCGCAAGAACCGCGAACGCGCCGATCCCAACGATCCCGGCTCGATCCTTCACCACGGGGTGCCTACCGCCGTGATGCTCGGCGACTACGGATGCGACGACATGGAGTGGCTGATCACACACTCGGGGAAGCCCGACACGGTGCGGGTCGAAGCCCGCGGCCGAAGCCATCTGCTGCCGGTCGCGCGGTTCGACAACCGCGTGGACAAGACCTCGTTCGTCCGCGAGGACCCGGCCTGCTGGCGGCCGGCCGAGGTCGAGGCGCTGCACCAGGGGCTGTCGAAGGCGCTCACGCGCCTTGCCGAACAGGCGTCGAGGGCCGCGGCTCGCTGAGCGGTACGCCGCCTCAGCCGGCGGCCGGGTCGAAGAACGCCGAGGCCCAGGCGGCGATTTCCCGAAAACCGAGACGCCGGTAGAGCGACAGCGCCGGCGCGTTGAAATCGTTCACGAACAGGCAGGCATTGCGGCTGCGCGCCAGCAGCCGCGTGCACAGCTCGCTCAGGCCTCGAGTCGCGTAGCCGCGGCCCCGCAAGGCCGGCGGCGTGTAGACGCCCGAGACCTGGGCGGCGTCGGCGGTCGCGGCGCTGATGCTGGCGCGAAAGCGAAGCACGCCATCCTCGATCCACAGCCAGGTGTGGCCGTCGCGGCACTCTTCCTCGACGCGCCGCGGATAGCCGCGCGGATCGGCGACCCGCGGATCTTCGTCGAGCTCCTCGTGGCGCAGCGCGGCACCCGATTCGTAGACGATGGCGTAGTCCTCGGGGCGCGCCGGGCGCAAGGCCGGCAAACGCTCGCGCACCGGCAGGCGGGAAGGCTCCAGCGCCAGGTAGATCTGCCGGCGGAAGAGCCGCGGCGCGAGCCCGTCGCGGGCGAATTCCTCGACGAAGATCTCCACCGCGCGGGCCGGACCGATGACCTGGAGTCGCGGCGGCAGCGCCACGCGCCGCGCGCGCGCCACCTCGGCGAGCTGGCGAAACGCCTCGGGATCGCCGCCGTGCGGCAGCACCGCGCCCGAGCGACCGCCGAGATGGAGCACGCCGACGATCTCGCCCAGGCGGCGTGCCGCCCAGGTCTCGTCGTGGGGCGCAGCCAGTGAATCGCGCAGCGCCAGCGCGGTCAGATACACGTGCAGCACCGGGTCGCGCTGCAGCCAGCGGAGCAGCTCGGGCAGATGCGCGGGGCGCAGGCGCTCGATCGTCGGCGCGGCGGGATCGGAGGCGAGCGTCATGAGTCGAGGCTACCACCATCCGGATGTTACGCGTTGGAAACAGTCCGGAATTGATTCCGACGCACTCCGAACCTAGGTTCTGTCTGGGAACGCCCCGCGATCCGGGGCGGGAGGGGACGATGAACGACCTGGTGCTGGTGATCGAGGACGAGAAGGAGATCCGCGATCTCATTCGCTACAACCTCGAGCGCGCCGGCTTTCGCGTGACCGCGGTCGGCGACGGCGAGGAAGGCCTCCAGCGGCTCTTCGCCGCGCGTCCCGACGTGCTGGTGCTGGACTTGATGCTGCCCGGACGCAACGGCCTGGAAGTGCTGCGCGAAGTGCGCGAGCAACCGGGCACGCGGGATCTGCCGGTGCTGGTGCTCACCGCGCGCGCCGCCGAAATGGACAAGCTGCTCGGGTTCGAGCACGGCGCCGACGACTACGTCACCAAACCGTTCAGCCCGCGCGAGCTGGTGGCTCGGCTCAAGGCCCTGTTGCGCCGCGCGCGCCCGGCGCGCGAGCCGGCGCGGCTGGAGGTCGGGGGGCTGCGCATCGACACGCTGGCCCGCGAGGCCACCTTCCGCGAGAAGAAGCTGGTGCTGACACCGCGCGAATTCGACCTGCTCACCTTCTTCGCGCATCATCCTGGACGGGTGCTCACGCGCGAGGAGCTGCTGCGCAAGGTCTGGGGCTACGACTATCTGGGCGAGACGCGCACCGTGGACGTGCACGTGCGCCGCTTGCGCGTGAAGATCGGCGAGAAGCACCACGTCATCGAGACCGCCACCGGGCTCGGCTACAAGCTGGTCGCGCCCGCCCGGGCGGCCGGGCGCGCCGGAGAAACGCTGGAGAAATGATCCGCTCGCTCCGCGGGCGCCTCTTCCTGTCGCATCTGCTGGTGATGATCCTGGCGCTCGGCGGCGCGGCGCTTCTGTTCGCCCGCGGGATTCGCGGTCCGTTGCTCCTCGGGCCGGCGCTGGTGGCGCTGGCCGCATTGCTCGGCGCGCTGTTCACGCTGCTCCTGACCGGCCGGCAGGCCGCGCGCATCGCCGAGCTCGAGCGTGCCGCGCATCGCCTGGCCGCGGCCGATCCGCAGGCGCGCGCGGCCGAATCACCGCCCGACGAGCTGGGGCGTCTGGGGCGCGCGATCAACGAGATGGCGGCCGAGGGTCACTCGAGGCTCGCGACCCTGACCCGCGAGCGCGACGAGCACGAGCACATCCTGGCGCAGATGAGTGACGGCGTGGCCCTGATCGACGGCCAGGGCAACATGGTGCGCAGCAATCACAGTCTGGCCGCGCTGCTCGACGCGCCGCGGCCGGCCGAGCCCGGCACCCGCTTCAGCGCCTATGCGCGCATCGCCGAGCTGCACGAGCTGGTGCAGCGCGCGCGCTCGACCGGCCGGCCGGCGGAGGCCGAGCTGCGGTTGTGGACGCCCCGGCCACGCACGCTGCACGCGGCGGCTACGCCGCTGGGGGAGAGGGCGGGCGACCTGGTGCTGCTGCTGCTGCGCGACCTCACCGAGATCGAGAACCTGAGTCGGCTCCGGCAGGACTTCGTCGCCAACGTCTCGCACGAGTTGCGCACGCCGCTCACCTCGATTCGCGGCTACGCCGAGACGCTGCTCGACGGCGCGCTCGAAGACCAGGATCACCGGCGTGAATTCGTCGAGGCGATCCGTTCGAGCGCCGCGCGACTCGACGCGCTGGTGGCGGATCTCCTCTCGCTCGCCGAGCTCGAGCGCTCGGGCGCGGCGCTGAGACTCGAGCCGTTGGATCTTCGCGCCGCCACCGAAGCCCAGGTTTCGGCGTTCCGGGCCGCTGCGGATCGCGCCGGACTCGAGCTGGCGCTCGAGCCCGGCCCCGAGATTCCGGTGTCGGCGGATCGCCCGCGACTCGAGCAGGTGCTCGCCAACCTGCTCGACAACGCGATCAAGTATACGGAGCGCGGGCGCGTCACGGTGCGGCTGGGGCTGGATCGCGGCATCGCCTGGTGCGAGGTCGCCGACACCGGGCCCGGCATTCCGCCCGCCGATCTGCCTCGTGTGTTCGAACGCTTCTATCGCGTCGACAAGGCGCGTTCGCGCGAGAAGGGCGGCACCGGGCTGGGCCTCTCGATCGTGAAGCACATCATCGCGCTCCATCGCGGCGAAGTCTCGGTGCGCAGTACGCCGGGCGCCGGCGCGACCTTCCGCTTCGAGATTCCGCGCGGCGCCGCGGCCTAGGCTTGGTTTGGAAACACGCCGCGAGCGCGCCGGCGCTCCCCGTACCGACGCTGCGCCGAAGGTGGCCGAGTCCCGCGCGTTTTTTCTCCTCGTTAACAGTCCCGCCACGCCGCGTTCCCCGGACCTCGTCTAGCGTCTCGCCGTTCCGGAAAGCGGCCGCGCCGGCTCGGTGCTGCCTTCGCGCGTTCGGTCCTCCACCCGCGCGCGTCCACGCGAGCTCCGCGCCGCCTTACGGATCATGTCCGCCCCACGCCGCGCCACGGTTGGTCGGGCCCATGCGCGGGCCGACGGATGGACCGTCCATCAGCTGCACCGCGATTTCGTGAGGGAGGCCCCATGCGACTCGTTGGCAACGCTTCATTCGGAACTCTCCGGCGCGGAATACTGGCCGCCGGGCTGATGACCCTGGCGGCGGGCAGCGCGTCCGCCCAGATGGTGTTCGACGGAAACATCATGTGGATGAACAACCTGGCCGGGAACACGCTCGCCAATCAGTTCACCGGCTCGGCCGGCGCCGGCGCCCCGGCCTGCGCGGCCGGAACCACGGCGCTCACGCTCGGCACCGTCACCTACACCCACAACGTGCTCTCGGATCCGCTGCTCCCCGACGCGCCTTACAAGCCCAACCTGCTTCCCAACTTCCAGCCCGCCAACGGCAGCCCGGCGTACGGCCACGCGATGACGGTTCCGAACGACGGCTTCTTCACCCAGACCTGCTACTCGGGCGCCGTCGGACCCGACCCATCGGACCGGTGGTGGGAGGGCTGGACCACGTTCGACTCGACCGGCGCCAATCGTCACGACCTCCACCTGGGGCCGCCGTACGACAGCTCGCCGCGGCCGCTGGCCGTGTACGACAACGTCGCGATCCGCGGCTTCACCTCGTGGTCGCCGGACAGCAACTACCTGGTGCGCGGCCAGCTGCGGATCAAGAACGGCGCGGTGCTGAACATTCCCCCCGGCGACGTGGTGTTCGAGGAGTTCGCGTCGATCGGCACCATCATCACCGAACGCGGCGGCCGGCTGTACGCGATCGGGACCGCCTGTGACCCGATCATCATCACCAGCGACGACCCGCCCGGCTTCATGTCCCGCGGCCACTGCGGCGGCATCGTGCTCAACGGCTACGCCAAGACCAACGTCGTCAACTCGTGCGCCGGCGACTCGTCGGCCAGCGAGGGCGGCGCGATCGGCTTCTTCGGCGGCAACGACGACGCCGACAACTCGGGCACGCTGCGTTACGTGCGCGTCGAGTTCTCGGGCAAGGAAATCCTGCCGAACGACGAGCTGAATTCGTTCACCTTCAACTCCTGCGGCAGCAACACCCACCTCGACTACTGCGAGGCCTACCAGGGCGACGACGACTCGTTCGAATGGTTCGGCGGCGACATGTCGTGCAAGCACCTGATCGGGATCGACAACTCGGACGACGGCTACGACTGGCAGCTCGGCACCCGAAATCGCGCGCAGTTCGTGATCGTGCGCCCCTCCCCCTACTTCTCGGTGGCGGGCGACCAGAACGGCGACAAGGGAATCGAAGCCGACGACAACGAGTTCGATTTCAACGCCACCGTCTGCTCGGGCCGGTCGAATACCACGATTGCCAACATGACGGCGATCGGCGACCACCGGGTCGGCGCCAGCTTCCCCGGGCCGGCGGCGGGCGTGAACTTCCGCCGCGGCACCGAGGGCACGGTGCTCAACAGCATCTTCTTCAACTTCAAGACCGGCACCCTGAAGATCGACGACGACGCCACCTGGCAGGCCCACTGCCTGGCCCCGCCGGCGGCCCCGACGGTGTTCTGCCCCGGTGCCCTCGGGGTGGCTCAGCCGATCAGTGACGGTCGCGTGTTCGTGGCGCGCAGCGCTCCGAATCCGTTCCACAGCGCGGTGAGCTTCTCGTTCGAGCTGCCGAAGGCCGGCAACGTCGCGGTGCAGGTCTATTCGGCGGACGGACGGCTGGTGTCGACGCTGCACAACGGCCAGATGGAAGCCGGACAGCACTCGATCACCTGGAACGTCGATAAGGCGACGCCGAGCGGCATGTACTTCTACAAGGTCGTCGCCAACGGCAACGAGTCGAGCGGCAAGATCGCCCGCATCAACTGATGTCCTGATTCGCATCGCCCCGCACGCCGGCCCGGCGGCCTCGATGCCGCCGGGCCGGTCGTGAGAGGCGAGGAAGCACCGTTCGCGTGTCGCGCAGCACCACGGCTCAGGAGGCAGGTCGGATGGGCCGAAATTTCGGAGTCGCGTTGGGCGCCCGCGTGTGGGCGCTCGGGTTCAGTCTCATGCTGGCGCTGTTCGTCGTGCTGCCGGCGTCGGCGGCGGGGACGGGCAAGATCCAGGGCAAGATCGTCGCGACCGACAATGGCGAGCCGGTGAGCTTCGCCGACGTCGTGCTGCTGCCGGCCGACACCACGATGCATCCGGTGGGCGGCCTCACCAATGCCGACGGCACCTTCCTGCTCGAGGCGCCTCCCGGGCGCTACGCGCTCAAGATCCGCGCCCTCTCCTATGCCACCAAGCGGATCGAGGGCATCGTGATCGAAGCGGGCAAGCTGCTGCCGATGAGCACCGCGCTGACACCGGAGGCCATTCAGATCAAGGAAGTGGTGGTCGAAGCCAGGGCGCTCCAGAACACCGAGAGCTCGATGCTCTCTGCGCGCAAGAAGGCGGCGGCAGTCGGCGACGCGGTGAGCGCCGAGCAGGTGCGCAAGGCACCCGACAAGGACGCCGCCGAAGTGCTGCGACGCGTGACCGGGCTGTCGGTGTCGGACAACAAGTACGTGTTCGTCCGCGGCCTCGGCGAGCGCTACAGCTCGACCGAGGTGGACGGCGTCCGTCTCACCAGCCCCGAGCAGAACAAACGCGTGGTCCCGCTCGACCTGGTGCCCGCGAACCTGCTCGAAAATATCGTGGTACAGAAGACCTACACCGCCGATCGACCCGGCGAGTTCGGCGGCGGCGACGTTCAGGTCCACACCAAGGATTTTCCCGGCAAGCGCACCTGGCAGATCGCCGCGCTCCAGGGCACGCTCCAGGGCACGACGTTCCACGATCACGCCGTCTACCCGACCGGGTCGCTGGGCTACTTCGGGTTCAGCGCCGACTCGCGCAAGATGCCCGCCGACGTGTCGGGCGTGCAGATCCCGGCCTACGTTCCGCGCAATTACGCGACCCTGGCCTCGATGGCCGGGTCGTTCTCGCCGCGGTGGGGGCCGAAGACCTCCAACGCCGATCCCAACTCGGGCTATTCGGCGACCTACGGCGACGAGTTCAAGATCTTCGGGCGCTCGCTCGGCATCATCGCCTCGGGCACCGCCAGTCATTCGGTGCGAGAGCAGGACGAGATCCAGCGCTTCTATCAGGGCGGCTCCGACGCCATCGTTTACGACTACAACGTGACCCGCTCGACGGAGTCCGCCCAGCTCGGCTCGCTGGCCGGGCTCAGCTACCGCCTCTCGCCGCGCAACACCCTGCATGCACGGGCGTTCTACACGCACGACTCCGACGACGAGGTGCGCTTCTACGAGGGCGCCGACTACAACCGGTTCGACGTCAACAACAACCCCATCCACCATCGCGACACCCGCTTCCTCTACGTCGAGCGCAGCGTGCTGTCCGGGTCGGTGGATGGGCAGCACGAGCTGCCGGTGCTCTTGAACTCGACTTTCAGCTGGAAGTTCGGCCGCTCGATCTCGCGCCGCCAGCAGCCGGATCGCCGCGAATACATCTATGACCGCGCCTACTACTTCCCCGGCGACACCGCCCACTGGGTGTTTGCCTCGCTCGGGAACGACGACTTCGGCGATCTCAAGGAGAACGGCTGGGGGACGACGCTCACCGAGGCCGTGCCTTACAAGCTCGGGGGCTGGGGCAACGGCAAGCTCAACCTCGGCTACGACCGCGAGACCAAGTCGCGCGACAATTTCTACCGGCGCTTCCAGATTACGCCGAACAGTCTGGTGAAACGCACCGAGCTGCCGGTGGACACCATTTTCGCGCCGGGAGGATTCGACGGCTCGCGCAACACCGGCTACGTCCAGGACGTGACGCAGAACACCGCGGCAGTCGGTCTCGACAACTACACCGCCGCTCAGCGCGTCGAGGCCGGTTTCGTGTCCGCGGATGTCCCCTTCGGGACGAAGCTGCGCGGAAATCTTGGCGTGCGTGTCGAGCACGGGTATCAGGACGTCAGGAGCTACGCGCTCTTCCAGCCCGACAACGTGCTCGCGGAAGGCAAGCTGGACAACACCGACTGGCTGCCATCGGTCAACCTGACGTTCGCGCTCACCGGGATCGTCAACCTGCGCGCCGCCGCGAGCCGGACGGTCTCGCGGCCCGATCTGAACGAGCTGTCACCCAGCGCGAATCTCGAATACGTGGGGGGAAACCTGGTGAAGGGCAATCCCGACCTGCATCGCGCAACGATCGACAATTACGACCTGCGGCTGGAGGCCTTCCCGGCGCTGTCCGAAGTGCTGGCGATCGGCGGCTTCTACAAGCGGCTGCACGATCCGATCGAGCAGGTGATCCGCGGCGGTACCCCGCACATTCTCCAGCCGTTCAACTCCGACGGCGGCCACAACATCGGCGCCGAGGTGGAAGTGCGCAGCAGCCTCGGGCGGATCATGCATCGGATGAAGCGGCTGTCGATCAATGCCAACGCCTCGTTCATCTCGTCCGAGGTCCAAATCCAGCAGCAGACCACCCTGCTCGGCTCACCCCGGCATCCGCTTCAGGGACAGGTCAACTATCTGGTGAACGGAGGGCTCGGCTACGCGACCCCGAGCGGCCGAACCGACTTCTCGGCGTTGCTGAGCATGGTGGGCCGTCAGCTGGTGGCGCTCGGCAGCACGCCGCTGCCCGACATCTACCAGCGGCCCTATGCGAGCGTGGATGTGGCCGCCAACGTCACGCCGCTCCCCGATCTGCGCCTGAAGCTGGCGGCGCGCAATCTGCTCGACCCGAAGTTCGAGCAGGTGCAGGACAACAACGTCACCTCCGAATATCGAACCGGACGCAGCTACGCGATCGCCCTGGTGTACGGACAATGAGAGCGCCGAGCGCGAAGTTCCCGTCCCGCGCCGCGGAGCGCGCGCACCGAATTGCGGCTAGCGCGCTGCTGCTCGCCGCCGGCGCGACCCTTGCCGTCGCGGCCGGCGCGCCGAGGCCCAACACCGCGCCGATCGACAGCTCGAACATCAAGCACGTTTCATCGCTCAGGCACCTCCCGGGGTATTCGCCGCCGGTCGACGCCGAATCGATGTCGGTGCTGATTGGACGCCGCGTGAACGCGCCGGTGGTGAGCAAACCGTTCAAGGGCGGCGCCCGCACGCTCGACGACCTGGGCCGCGCGGTGTGCCGCATGCTGCACAGGAACGATCGCGACTCGCTGCTCGCGCTTTGCGTGAGCCAGGACGAGTTCACCGACATCATGTGGCTGGAATTCCCGCAGAGCCGCCCGGCCACCGGGCTGCAGTGGGAGGACGCGTGGACCATGCACTACGCGCGGATTCACGCCGGCAGCTCGCACGCGGTGCGGGACTACGGCGGACACCTCTATCAATTCATGGGGTTCGAACGGGACTCGGTGATGCATTACAAGAACTTCAGCCTGCACAATCATCTGATCCTGGTGGCGAAGGACGACCTGGGAGACGTGCAGAAGTGGCGCTGGCTCCGTTCGGTGGCCGAACGAAAGGGCCGTTTCAAGATCTGGAGCACCGACGACTGAGCGAGCGGGTCGGTTCCGGCAACCCGGAGGGCCGCGGGTTCGCCCGGCGGTCAATTCGGGTTGAAACCTTGCCGATATCAGGGGCATGCGACTCGCGCGCCCCTGGTTCGTTCTGTTCACTCTGGCCGGCAGCCTTTCGGCCGGTCCCACATGGGCCGCCTGGCGCCATGCGCCGACCGTGGCGCCCGGTGGAAGTGCCGGCGTTCCGCTGGGAGCGCCATTCGGCTGGGCGTTTCGTCTCGCCCACATCGGCCTGACGCCGCGCGGGCCGGGGAACTCCGAGCGGGTGAGGCTCGACCAGGGTCGCCGGATCCTCGAATTTCCAGTCGGCGAGTCGGCGTTGGGACTGTTCGTGAAGGTCTCGGGCCGAGTCGAGTTCGAGCGCGCCGACATCGCCTTCGCCGACGGCTCGCTCAAGAGCGTGGACGCATTTGGAATGCAGCGCAGCAGCGGGCTCTACTCGCTGGCGGACTTCGACCACGACCGGGAGGTTTCGTGGGTGCGACTCGTCCTGCGCGCTCGCTCGAGCCATGCCCGCGTCGGCGTCCTCCTCGGGATCTGAGCCGCCGTTCCTAACGCGCCGGCAACACGAGTTTCCAGGAATGTAACTCGCCGATCACGGGCGCGCGCCAGCGGCTCCCCTAACGTGCTGCGCGTGACGGGCCGGGGGACACGACGAGTTCCGCCCACCGACCGCGCGGGGCTCGACCGTGAGCACCGCATCACGCAGCCCTCCGCCTCCGTCCCGGCACGCCCGGAAGGCCCATGCTCCCTGCGCCGCGGCCTGGCACGCCGCGGCCGGGGCGCTCCGGGCCGCCGTGGTTTGTGGTCCACACCCCGACACCAGCCATTGCCGGAATGGAGCGAGCCGCTCGGCGTGCGGGGAGGCGGCGAAAATTCCTTTCACGAGTCGGGCGCGTTACATTACCCTGACGATACACAGATTTTCATATTCTCCGAGCGGCATCCCAACCCAGTCACAGATATCGAGGCCCACTGTGTCTTCGACCACGCAGACTCGTCGCGGCCGCCCCCCGATCATGTCTCGTGACATCCTCCTTCAGCGCATTCGTGAGCTGGCGGCGAGCGAAAGCGGATTATTCCGAATTCATCTCGCGCATCCCGAATTCTACGCGCGCGCCCGGCGCATGTTCGGCACCTGGTCGGAGGCGGTGCGCAACGCCGGCGTGGACTACGAACAGATGGTGAGGTCCGCTCGCCGCCGTACGCGTGACGCGAACCGGCTGCGGCCCGGCGGCATCGACAACTTCTGAACCCCGCCACACCCGCGGATTCCCGCCGATCGTCGCGAAACTGGGTTACCATGAGGTCACCATGTCGAGCGCCATCCCCACGGGCGTGTCCGATCCACCCGCGCAGGACGCGGAGGTCGCGGTGCAGGAACCTCGACCCCTGGTTGCGGGCGCGCCCATCGTGCGCCCGGGTGACTCGGCGCCGGCCGAAGGCGCGCGCGTCGCTCTCGAGGCCCGGGACTTTTCGCTCTACTACGGCGCCCATCGCGCGCTGCACGGCATCTCGCTGGCCATGTACGAGCGCAGCGTGACGGCGATCATCGGCCCGTCCGGATGCGGCAAGAGTACCCTGCTTCGCTCGTTCAACCGCATGAACGACCTGATCGCGAACGTGCGCATGGAGGGAAGCTTGCGCTTCGGTGACCGCGACCTGCTCGCTCCCGGCACCGACGTCGTGGACCTCCGCCGCCGGGTGGGCATGGTGTTCCAGCGGCCGAATCCGTTTCCCAAGTCGATCTACGACAACGTCGCCTTCGGGCTGCGCCTGCTCGGCGTCCGCCGTCGCTCCGAGCTGGACGCGCGCGTCGAGCAGAGCCTGCGCCGGGCCGCGCTGTGGGACGAAGTGCGCGACCGGCTCGCGCGTTCGGCGCTCCAGCTCTCGGGCGGCCAGCAGCAGCGCCTCTGCATCGCGCGGTGCCTGGCGGTGGATCCCGATGTCATCCTGATGGACGAGCCCGCTTCGGCGCTGGATCCGACCGCCACCGCCCGCATCGAAGAGCTGGTGCTCGAGCTCAAGGACCGCTACACCATCGTGGTCGTGACTCACAACATGCAGCAGGCGGCGCGCATCTCCGATCGGACCGCGTTCCTGCTGAGCGGCGAACTGGTCGAGGTGGACGAGACCCGGAAGCTCTTCACCCGGCCGCAGAAGAAGATCACCGAGGACTACATCACCGGGCGCTTCGGCTAGACCGCCGGGGCCGATCGAGCGCGCTCGAGCCTTCGAGCCGCGCGGGAGCGGAATGGAAAGGCACTTCGAACGCGAGATCGAGTCCCTCAAGGAGCAACTGCTCCTGATGGGCGGCCGCGCCGAGCAGATCGTGCGCAAGAGCATCGAAGCGTTGCGGCGGCGCGACGTCGAACAGGCCAAGGGCGTGTTCGAAGACGATCATCAGATCGACCGGCTCGAAATCGACATCGAAGAACGTTGCATCAAGCTGTTCGCGCTCCAGCAGCCGCTCGCCACCGATCTGCGGTTCATCATGTCCGCGCTCAAGATCTCGAACGACCTGGAACGCGTCGGCGATCACGCCGTGAACATCGCCGAGGGCGCGATCAAGCTCGCCGCCGAGCCGCCGCTCAAGCCGCTGGTCGACATTCCGCGCATGGCCAGCCTGGCCACCGGCATGCTGCATGACGCGCTCGACGCCTTCGTGCGCAGCGACGCCGAGATTGCGCGCCGACTCTGTCGCCGCGATGACGACGTGGACAATCTCAATCACCAGCTCTTCCGCGAGCTGCTGAGCTACATGATCGAGAGCCCGTCGACCATCACCCGGGCGATGGAGCTGATCCTGGTGGCGCGCAATCTCGAGCGCGTTGCCGATCTGGCCACCAACGTCGCCGAAGAGGTGGTGTTCATCGCCGAGGCGAAGATCATCAAGCATCACGCCGACGAGCCGGTGGGCGAGGACTTCGGCCGAACCTAGTC
>DATKAB010000217.1 GCA_035498555.1 Candidatus Sulfotelmatobacter sp. | reverse complement strand
AACGCGCTCACCCCCCGGGGGCCAGACTCCAGGCGCGCTCGTCCCCCTGAGAGCGGCGCTGGTGGGGCGGAGATTGCCTCGCTTGCGCGGGGACTGACACAGTCTCGCCATGGTCGCTCGCCATGCTGCCGCGCCGATCGCTGCCGCCGGGAGTTCTTGGATGGCCCTGGCGACTGCATTCCACGTGCTGGTCGCGACGTTGGTCGCGCCGAGCGCTGCGCGCGCTGCGAAGTCCACCCCGGCCCCGCCCGCCGCGCCCCCGGCGCCCGTCCCCCACGAGGTCCCGTTCGAGATCGGCAGCAACAAGCCCTGGGTGCAGGTGAAGCTCAATGGCTCGGCGCCGCAGTGGTTCATTCTCGACTCGGGTGCGTCGGGCGGCACCGTGATCGCGCGGGAATGCGCGGAGCGTCTGGGCGTGACGCACGGTGGCGAGAAATCGGCGCAGATCGGCGCGGGCGCCGGCGTGAGCGTCGGCCTATCGCGCGCCCCGGACGTCACGGTGGCAGTCGGTGACGACACGCTCGGATCGCCGGGCTTCATGGTGTTCCCGCTGGCGCATGTCTCGCCCTTCGAAGGCCGCCGGCTAGACGGGCTGCTGGGCCGCGATTTCCTCGAGCGCCACGTCGTCGAGATCGACTATGCCAGGCGCCGCCTGCGCGTGCTCGATCCAGCGAGTTTCGCGCCGCCCTCCGCTGGCGTCGTCGTGCCGGTCGAGCTCGAGACCGGCCTCGCGGTCGCTCAGGCCGCGATCACGCCTGCCGGCGCGAAACCCATCCCCTGCCGGCTGGTCATCGACACCGGAGTGCGCACCACGATCGTGCTCTACCACCGGTTCGTGATCAGGCACCAGCTGCTCGACGAGAGTGGTGCCGCGATCAACGCCACGATCGGCGGCGGCGCCGGCGGCGAAACGCGCGGCGATCTCACGCGGCTCGATCGGCTGCAGGTCGGCGGGCTCGACTACGCGCAAGTCACCGCGATCTATTCACGCGACACCGTGGGCGTGTTCGCGGGCGACGACGCCGACGGCATCGTCGGCGGCGAGATCCTGCGGCGGAGTCGCGTCACCTTCGACTACCCCCATCATCGTCTGATCTTCGAGCCGCATCCGGGCCCCCCCGCGCCCTTCGACTACGATATGAGCGGGCTCTTCCTGGTGACTCCGGGCCCCGAGTTCCAGCGCGTCACGGTGTTCTCGGTGGCCGGCCGCACGCCCGCCGCCGACGCCGGGCTCCAGAAGGGCGACGAGATCCTCGAGATCAATGGCGAGCGAGCGGCGACGATCGGGCTCGAAGGCGTCCGCGGCATGCTGAGGAAGCCGGCGCGCTACCATCTGAAAGTGGCGCGCGGCACGGCACGGCTCGAGATGGATCTGGCGACGCGAAGACTGGTCTAGTTTCGCTTGCGCGCCGGCGGAACGACCGCCGGAGCAGCCGGCGGAACGACCGCTACTCGATCTTCACGGCGCCGGGGCCGGCGCTCTTGAAGCGTTCGAATACCGCGGGATCGTGGCCCGGGACGATCAACCGCGGAGCCGCAGCCAGCTTCTTCATCCGGTCCTGGGCGGCGAGATTGGACTTGGCGTCGAGGGTCTGCGCGATCGCTGCGTGCTTGTCGAGATTCTCGTACAGATACAGGTTGTCCGAGGCCAGCACCACGATGCCCTTCGCGGTGCGTACTCCGAGATACTGCGACGCGTAGGTGTGCTTGCCGCCGGTATAGGCGGTGATGCCGGGCAGGAATTGCTGGGCGTCGCCCTCCACCAGCTTCACGCGGCCTTCCCTGTTGAGGCTAGCCATCATTTGCGAGTCGAGGGTGTCGATCGCGGAGTGGAGCGGCATCCCATCAGCGCCCACGTAATATTCATATTCGGCGCGCTGGATCCAGATCCTCGCGTTTGGGAAGAGATCGGCTCCGTCGAGATGGTCCCAGTGCGAGTGGGAGATCACGACGTCGGTGATCGAATCGGGCGAGACGCCGAAGCGCTGCACCGCGTCGGAGGGCTTCACGAACTCTGCCGGCTTCCAGTCGTCGAGAAATTTCTGCCGGTAGAAGCCCGCGTCGAACAGCACACATCTTCCCGTGGGCCCGCGCAGCAGCCAAAACATCATCGCGATGTCGGTGGTGCGGGCGGTGTCGGCGCCCGCCACCAGATCGCGCACCGGGAACGCGCGCACGGTGGCGTAGCGAATCGCGTAGATGTCCCAGCCGGCCGATTTGGGCGCTGCGGTCGCCCCGATCATGAGGAGCGAGGCGCACGCCAGCACCAAAGGAAAGGCCGCCAGCTGAACGGCGCGACGCCTGGAGCCGATCGGGGATTGCGGGCGCGGCACGATCACCGCGAGAGGATCGCACCGACTCCTTCCCATCTGCAACCCCGGCTCGAACTCACGCGTCTCCCCAAGCGATGCGCGCCCTCGCGTTCCCGGCCCTCGAAGCCGCCCTTGCTCCGAGCGCCGCGACTACTGCCTGACGCGCCGGCTCGGCAGCTTGACCACCGTCACGTGCGAAAGCGTGTGGCTCCGCATCAGCATCGCCGCGGCTGATTGCGCGCGCGAGTACGAGCTGAAGATGCCGAGCAGCACGCGGTACTGATCGGGATGGTCATCACCGGCGGGCGCCACCCAGCCCTCGATCCCGGTCAGCGATTGAGTGCGCGAGCGTTCGTCGAGCGCGGCGGTGTAGCCGAGCAGCGCGTTGGTGTCGAGCGTGTACGGGCCCTTCGGGATCGGCCCGGCCGCGGGCGACGGCTCCCGGGGCTCGGTGGCGCGCGTCGCGCCGGCACCACGCGTCGCGCCCCCGGATGGTGCGCGCGCAGATGATTCCTGGTCGCCGGTGGGCGACACGCTCGCGGTGGCGGCCGCCGGCGGCGCTCCGTGGGTCCGCGCGATCCCAATGACGCGCACGATCAGGCCGATCGCGACGAACACCACGATCGTCGCGGCCGCGGCAGCGATCGGCACGCGGAGACTGCGCCTGCGCCGCGCCGAGCGCGGCGCGGCACCCGCCGCCTGAGCTGGTTTGGGCGACGCCTCGCCCGCCTCGGCCGCGGGGGTCTCGATCGGCGCCGCGAATTCGCGTGAGCGAGTTTCGCGCGGGGCCCCATGCGAAGCGAGCTGAAGCGGGCCCTTGTCGCCGACGAAGCGCGCCACCCACTCGCTCGGCGTGTAGTTGGCGGGCGGCGCGGGCGTGGGTTTCGAGAACTCCTCATCGCCGGGAACGCTGTCGCGCACCCGCGAGGGATCACCGGGCGGAGGCACGGTGGCCGCAGGAGCCGGCCTGGCGACCGGGGGATCC
>DATKAB010000216.1 GCA_035498555.1 Candidatus Sulfotelmatobacter sp. | reverse complement strand
CGTCAGGCAGATCCTCGAGCAGCGCCTCTTCCCCACGCGCATCGAGCTACCGGAGCGATGGGAGAAGTACTACTGGAGAACCATTCGGACGCGAGCCTTCACCCGCAACCAGCGCCACACCCTCAAGTACGCGGCGTGAGTCGGTCTCCCTCGGGCCCCCATCCCCGGCATCAGCGGGCGCAACTGCAATCTTCGGAGCAGGACCGGAATCTAGAACCTCTCTCCGAAGCGGAAGGTGAACTGCCGAGCGCCGCTCTCGCCGAATCCGTAGTCGATGGCGAGCGGCCCGAGCGGAATCGCGACCTCGAGGCCGACGAGCCCGGCCAGCTGTGTCCCACCCTCGAGATCGGTGCGGCTCACCGAATCGTCCACCCGCCCGGCCTGCACCGCGGCCTGCAGGGTCGCGAACGGCGATGGCCGCAGCGCGACGCGCACCTCCCCGCCCGCCGCGCGGTGCCCCGACCACTCGCGATCGCGCAGCGAGGCCAGCCGCTCGGGACCGCCCAGCGCCGGCAACTCCTGGAGCGGCGTGTCGTGCGAGGCGGTGGCGAGCCACAGCGACGGCTCGATCAGGAACCCGAACAGCGGGAAGGGCAGCGTCGCGACCCCCTCGGCCGCGGCGAAATGATCGCCGCCGCTCATCGCGATCGCCGAGAGCCGCCGGAGCGGCCAGCGCCGCGCGATCAGCTCGGCCGAGAATTCGGGGCCATCGCGCGATACGCCGGGATCGTGATAGTGGCCCCAGCCGATGCTGGCTTCGCCGCGCGCGTCTTTCGGCAGCAGCAACTGGCCGCCGCCCATCAGCTCGAGACTGTTCGAGTAGAGCCGCTGTTGGCCGCGCGAGGAATCGAAGATGCGCGTCGCGGTGCGCTTGAGCGCCGCCCGCCCGAACCAGCCCGGGCTGCCGCGCTCCAGAGCATGCGGTTCGAGGCTGCCGAACAGGTTCCAGTCGTAACGCCGGATCGTGCCGGCCAGCATCGCCACCGTGGGAATTCCCTCGGGTGTCGGACGCCACCACAGCGATCCCTGCGCGCGCGCTCCCCAGTCGTTGTCGGCCGCGGCGGTGAACCGCGCCTGCCGGCGCGCCGCCTCGCGCACCTTGAAGGTGAGGTGGGTGGCGGCCGAGTCCACGCGGAACTCGGGCCAGGCGCTGTTGAACAGCGTGGCGCGATAGACCTTGGTGAGCCCGGGGCGCAAATCGCCGGGCCGAAATGGGCCCGCGGGCTGCGGCCCGAAGATCTTGCTGGCCGCCGGCGTGAGATGCGAGCGCGTCCCGTCCGCACGCCGCCATTCGATCGGCGCGGCGAGCGGCGGCAGTACGGGATCCGGCGCGGCGGTATCGGCCGCGGCCACGCGCGCGAGCCCGAGCGAATCCGCCCACGCCGAGAGTCGGGCGCGCGAGCCCTGATAGGCCAGCGCGGCCATGGTGTCGACGCCGGCGAAGTCGTAGGCCGAGATCCCCGGCATCGGCAGCCACACGCCGAGGTCGCCGGCGATCAGCGAATCGGTCTGACCACGTTTGTTCAACCGATCGAGCAGCGTCACCGCCACCAGCCACGAGGGGCTTTCGGGGCCGAGCTCGGGCTGCGGCAGCGCCACGTCGATGGAGGCCAGGTGCGAGCCGGGTGTCTCGCGCGCCGCCTGAATCGGAGCGTTGCTCGAGAATCCGCCGTCGCCGAGCGCTTTTCCGTCGCGCGGCATGGTGGGAAAGAACACCGGCAAGCCGATCGACGTGCGCACCGCTTCGCCGACGCTGCCGTCTCGCAGCACCACCGGTCTCATCGTATTGATGTCGGTGGTGACAACGCGCAGCGGGATCGGCAGGCGATCGAAATCGCCGCGCGCGATCGCGTCGGTCTCGAGGAACTCCGAGGCAATCATGAAATTGACCGCCGAATCGTCGAGCAGGCCGCTGCTCAGTCCGAGCCTTCCGCTGTCGGCCTCGAACTGGGCCCAGGGCGACGGCATGCGGCAGCCGCGCCATTCCCAGATGTCGAGGTGTCGGGGCGAGAACGCCAGGTCCCAGTCCACGAGCCTGGCGTGGTTCTGGATCACGTCACTCGGGTATCCCGCCGCGTAATAGGCCGCCATCAGCGCACCCATGCTGGTACCGGCAACCCGATGGGGACGCAGGTGATCGTCCTCGAGCGCGCGGAACGTGCCGATGTAGGCGAGTCCGCGCGCCACCCCGCCGGCCAGCGCCAGCGCCCACGGCGGACCGGTGTAGCTCGATTCGGGGGCGACGATCGGCGCGACGCGCGCGTGCGACAGGGACGAGTCGCGCGCGGCGCGGATCGAATCAGCCTCGGCTCGAGCCAGCGAATCGGCCGCGGCCTGACGGGTCGAATCGGAATCGGCGGATTCGGACTGGAAGGGGACCGGGATCGGTTCGGCCGCGAGCCCGATCGAGGGCAGGGCGAGGAGGGCCGCGGCCAGGACGAAGCGGAATCCGCGGTTCATTCGATGTGCCCTCACCGTGCCGTCGCCCTCGACCAACGTGATCACCGCTCGCCGACTCCAGCATGTCGCGCGACGCGAATCGCCGCAAGCGCGAACTGCCGGATGGCCGCGCCCGTGCGGCTTCGCGTAGTCTTCTTTGCTCGTTCGTGACGATTCGCGCGTCACCGACCACCGGATCCACGCGGAACGGAGGCTCGAATGCAACACCATCGGCTCGCCGCAGTCTGCGTGGCCTGGCTGGCGTGCGGGTGCGCGCCGCGCGCGAAGCCCGCCCTTCCGCCGGCGACCTTCGTCGGCGCGGCAACCTGCGCGAGCTGCCATCCGAACGAGGCGCGAGCCTGGCGGGGCTCTCACCACCAGCAGGCCATGCAAGCGGCCACCGATTCGACCGTGCTCGGGGATTTTCGCGATGCGCGCTTCCGCTCCGCCGGCGTCGAGACTCGTTTCTTTCGCGATGGGCGGAGATTCATGGTCCGCACCGATGGCCCCGACGGGAGGCTCGCCGACTACGAAATCCGCTACACGTTCGGCGTCTATCCGCTCCAGCAATACCTGATCGAGTTTCCGGGCGGCCGCTTCCAGGCGCTGGGGATCGCCTGGGACTCACGCTCGAAAGCCGGGGGCGGGCAGCGCTGGTTCCATCTGTACCCGGGCCAGCGGATCACGCACGCGGACGAGCTGCATTGGACGCGCGGCGCTCAGAACTGGAACCTGCAGTGCGCGTCGTGCCACTCGACCGACCTGCACAAGAACTACGATCCCGCCTCGCGCACCTACCGGACGACTTGGGCCGAGCTGAACGTGGCCTGCGAGGCCTGCCACGGGCCGGGCTCGCTTCACGTGGAGTGGGCACGACGCCGGCCGGGCGGCACGAGGCTCGATTCCGCCACCATGGGACTCACCGTGGCACTCGACGAACGACACGGAGTTTCGTGGGGCCGCGATCCGGCCGGCGACCTGCCCCATCGCAACCCGCCGCGCCCGACCTCGCGCGAGATCGAGAGGTGCGCGCGCTGCCATTCGAGCCGAACCCGATTGTTCGACGACGATCCGCCGGGCGCTCCCCTGCTCGCCGCGCACCTGCCGGCGCTGCTGGTCGAGGGTCAGTATTTCGCCGACGGCCAGGTCGAGGGCGAGGTCTACGAGTACGGCTCGTTCCTGCAGAGTCGCATGAATCACGAGGGCGTGACCTGCAGCGATTGCCACGAGCCACATTCGCTGACGCTGCGCGCGCCCGGCAACGGGGTGTGCCTTCAGTGTCACGACGGCGCCCGCTACGACACCCCCGCGCATCATCATCATGCGCAGGGCATGAAGGCCGCGCTGTGCGTCACCTGCCACATGCCGGCCCGGACCTTCATGGTGGTGCACGAGCGTCATGATCACAGCTTTCGCGTGCCGCGCCCCGGGCTCGCGGACTCGCTGGGAACGCCCAACGTCTGCGCTTCCTGTCACGCGGGTCGGAGCGGAGCGTGGGCCGCGGCGCGCATCCGCGAGTGGACCGGCCGCGCGCCCGAGAGCTTCCAGCGCTTCGGCATGGAACTGTCGGCGGCGAGGCGTGACGCAATCGGTGCGGCCGCCGGGCTGGTCGCGCTCGCCGCCGACGCCTCGCAGCCCGCGATCGCGCGGGGTACGGCGCTGGCAATGCTGGGCGGGGGTTCCGAGCCGCCCCCGGCCGACGTGTTGCGCCGCTCGATCGCCGATCCCGATCCGCTGCTGAGATTGGGGGGGATCGAAGCAGCCGGCGCCCTGCCGCCCGAGGCGCGGGCCGAGTTCCTAGCTCCGGAGCTGCACGATTCGCTGCGAACGCTGCGAGCGCTGGCGGGCGGCGCCCTCGCCGGAGTGCCCGTCGAGCGCCTCGCCGCGGACGACCGCGCAGCGCTCCAGCGCGCGAAGTCCGACTATCTCGCCGGCGAGATCGAGAACGCCGATCAGCCCTTCGCCGAGGTCAACCTCGGCAACTTCCATCTGGCCGAGGGAGACCTCTTGGGCGCCGAGCAGGATTTCCGCACCGCGATCGAGCTCGATCCCGATTGGATTCCGGCCTACGTCAATCTCGCCGACCTGCTGCGCGCCGCGAATCGCGATCGCGAAGGCGAGTCGGTGTTGCGCGCCGGGATCGAGCGGCAGCCGGAGGCGGCGGCGCTCCATCACGCGCTGGGGCTTCTGCTCATTCGCCAGAATCGAAAGAGCGAGGGGCTTGGATCGCTGGCCCGTGCCGTTCGGCTCTCGCCCGACGACCCGCGCTACGCCTACGTCTACGCGGTGGGGCTCGAGGACGCCGGCCGCCGCGGCGAGGCGCTCCGCGTCACCGGGCGGGCGCTGGCGAGGCGGCCGGGCGATCGCGAGCTGCTGGAACTGTGGACGCAGCTTCGCGATTCGGCGCAGCAGCCGTGAAGCCCGCCGTTCGAGTGGCGGTTCTGGCCCGCACTCGGGATCCGGGTTAGGCTGCCGACATGATCAAGCGATTCAGTGAGGCGGTGGATGTATTCGAGCGCATCATCGTCAACGCGCTGCTCCTCATGCTCGCCGTCATGGTGACACTCGGTACCGTGGCGCTCGCGATCCTGTTGTACAGGAACGGCATCGCCAATTTCCACGGAGTCAACGATGCGCTCGAACTTCAGTCGGCCATGCAGCGCGGATTCGGCGGAATCCTGGTCGTCCTGCTCGGGCTCGAGTTGATGGAGACGATCCGCAAGTACGATCTCGATCACCACGTGCGAGTCGAGGTCGTGTTCTTCGTCGGCCTGATCGCGATCGGCCGGCACGTGATCCAGATCGACTACGAACACGCGAATTCCGGTCAGCTGTTCGGCGTCGCGGCCGTCACCGTGGCGCTGGCCGCCGGATACTTTCTGGTCAAGCGCTCGACGGTGACGAAGGGCGGGAATTCGTCATGATTGACCGTGCGCGTCGCTGCCGATAGCATCGCTCGATCAAATTCCCTCGTGCGATCGATGCGCGTCTCTCAGAAAGGAGTCTTCCTCATGAAGTCCACCGCACTCCCGCGAGTCGCCGCCGCGCTTTCGCTGCTGGCCCTGGCGTCGTGCGCCGCGAACACCCAGCTCACGAACGTCTGGAGCGACCCCGCGCTCGCGGGCAAGACGTATCAGAACATCGTGGTGGTGGGAGTCATCAAGTCCAGCACGCTGCGCCGCCAGTACGAGGACACCTTCTGCCGCGACCTCGAGTCGCGCGGCGTCAAGGCGACGCCCAGCTATTCCATCACCGGCGAGGGCCAGATCGACAAGGACGCGTTCGACGCCAAGATCAACGAGCTCGGCGCCGACGGAGTGATCGTCACGCGGCTGGTGGATCAGCAGCAGGTGCAGAACTACTACCCGCCCACCTATTCCACCATGGCGGCGCCCTCCGCCTACTACGGCGGATGGTATGGCTACTACAACATGGGCTACACCTACATGTCGTCGCCGGGCTACGTCACCACCGATCAGCTCTACCGGATCGAGACCAACCTGTACGACGTCAAGGAGTCGAAGCTCGCCTGGAGCGGCCTCACCGAGACGACCTTGATGAGCGGCGACAATCCCAGCAAGGAAGTCGATCCGTTCATCGGGACGCTGGTGTACAACATGCAGGAGAAGAAGGTGATCCCGCCACAGAAGCGCAAGTAGCCAACCCCTCGAGCCCCGGAAGCCCAGGGACTCGTCCTCGTGAAGGAGTCGCCGATGATTTCGAGAGATCAGTCGCGTCGTAGGCGCAGTGCGCGCAGCGCGTTGCGGAAGTTCGGCGCCGCGTGGCTGTCGGTCGCGGGCCTTTCGATCGTCTGGGGCTCGGTGGTCTTCGCTCAAGCGCCGCCGCCAGAGCAACCGATGCAACCGCAGACCTACCAGTCTCAGGCGCCGCAGCGGGACGTCGAGGTGATGGGCGCGGTCGGTTATCAGTGGGGCGGCACGCTCAACTACTCGAACGGCGACATCCACATCAACGCCGCGATGAACTACGGCGGTTCGATCGGCACGATGATCAAGCCCGGGTACTTCCTCGAGCTGAGCTACAGCTACCAGGGCACCAAGGTCATCGGCCGGCCGCGCAACGGCCCCGACTTCGACCTCTTCGACGTCAGCTCGCAGTACATCTTCGCCTCCGGCCTCAAGATGATCCAGAAACCCGGCAGCAAGGTGGCCCCCTACGCCATCGGCGGGCTCGGCATGAACATCCTGAGCCCGGGTTCGAGCACCTATGGCAACTACGACACCCAGTATCTGTTCGCGATGAACTTTGGACTGGGTCTCAAGGTGCAGGCGAGTCCCAAGGTGGCGCTGCGCGTGCAATCGCGCCTGCTCCTCCCGGTCAACTGGGTGGGCGGCGGCGTGTACTTCGGATCGGGCGGCGCGGGCGTCGGTGTCTCGGGCGGCTCCTCGATGCCTCAGGGCGAAGCCACGGTGGGAGTCTCGTTCAAGCTGGGCCAGTAGGCCATGCGCGTCGGTGCTCTCGGGGCGCTGGCCGGGGCGCTGTCCCTCCTGCTCGCGCCGGTCGCGGCGCATGCGCAGGACGCCAACTACTGGTCGATGGCGTTCGGCACGCGCGCTCGCTTGTTGGGCGGCGTGGTGACGGGCAGCTCGGGCGACATCAGTTCCGTGTACTACAACCCCGGAGCGCTCGCGCTCACCCCGAGCGCCGAGCTCCTGTTGGCCGGCAGCGCCTACCAGTACCAGCGCGTGGAAGTAAAGGGTGGCTCGGGCGTCACGCGCGACATCACCTCGTCGACTCTCGGCGCGGTGCCCTCGCTGTTCGCCGGCGAGATCCCGCGCGACAAGACCAACCGGATTGCCTATTCGTTCCTCACTCGCCAGCAGGCCAACCTCGAGATCGATTTTCGTGCCACCACCGGCGTGGGCGCTTCCAGCCCGCTGCCCAACCCCTCGTTCGCAGCGCTCGAGTTCCAGTTGCACCAGAACATGTCGGAGAACTGGTTTGGCCTCACCTGGTCACGCCTGATCTCCCCCGCGCTCGGCGTGGGGATCTCGCCCTACGCGGTGGTCCGAACCCAGAGCACGCTGGTCTCGTTCCTGTCTCAGGGACAGAACTCGAGCGGCCAGGCGGCGCTCCTCAGTTACGACCGGGACTTCAACTTCATCAACTGGCGCCTGCTCGCCAAGATCGGGCTCAGCGGCGTGAAGGATTCGCTCACTTATGGACTGACGCTGACCACTCCGGGGGTCTCGCTGTTCGGCGGCGGTGCAGTGCACTACAACACCTCGCTGATCGACCAGACCGGCAGCGTTGGCAACATCGTCGGCGCCAGCTATCAGGAAGATCTCAAGGCCACCTACAAGTCACCAGCGGGCGCGGGAATCGGCGCTTCGTACGGATGGGGCTCGAGCCGCATCCACGCAGCCGCCGAATGGTTCGCGGCGCAGAGTCAGTTCACCGTGCTGCCAACCGCCAGTTTCACGATCAGCACTCCGGGCGGAGATTCAACGGTGACGCCGATCGTGACCGAAAGGCTGAACTCAGTCTTCAACTTCGGCCTTGGACTCGAGCATGACTTCAATCCGATCCTGGCGGGGTTCGCCAGCTACCACACGGATCGGAGCGCACGAGACGTGGGGCAGGAGCCCGGCGCTTCGATCACCAGCTGGAATCTCAACCACGTCACGATCGGCGCCACGC
>DATKAB010000215.1 GCA_035498555.1 Candidatus Sulfotelmatobacter sp. | reverse complement strand
CTCGCTCGGCCGGCGGCCCGCAATTGGAGCTTGTCGCGAGTCGGTCGTGGCGCGACAATCCTGGGTGCCGATTCACCCGTGCCCCTTGAAAGCGCCACCATGCTCGGTCGCCGTGCCTGTGTTCTCCTCACCCTGCTGCTGGTTTCGACGTCGCCCGGGGCCGCTCGAGCAAGCGTCCCGTCGCCGGCGAACTCCATCGTGCCGACGCACTTCTCCCTGGTGGGAACTTCCAACGGTATCGCCGATCCGGCCGGGGGGTTCACGGTGATCCTTCGAGACCTCGCGAATGTTCCGATCGAGGGCGCGTTGGTCGTGGTGGACCTGAGCCAATGCCCCGACGTGCGGCTCTGCGCCGATCCTCACGACGGCTGCGTGCCGGGAAGTCTCGCGACCATGGGAGGTGGTGGCGGCCCACCCCCGTTCGATTCCTGCCAAACGGTGGATTGCGCGACCCGCACGGTGAGGAAGTTCTCGAGCGCGGCGGGCACTGCGAGCTTCAGGATCGTCGGAAGCTCGATCGGCCCCATGTCGGGGTCGGGCTCTCCCGCCCATTGCGCCAGGGTCTACGAGGACGGCGTGCTGATCGGGAGTCCTTCGGTATCCCTCTACGACCTGAACGGCGGAGGAGTCGGTCCCTCGGACCTCAGCGTCTGGCTCACGGATTTCTTCGGGCCGTACAATCCGCCGCGCTCCGACTACAACGGCAGCGGTCTCGTGGACCCGGCCGATCTCTCGAGCTGGTTGATCCTGTTCTTCGGCGCGGGCTCGGCGGTCGGCTGCACGAACCTTTGTCCGTGAGGAGCCGAAATGCACCGCCGCATCGCGCTGCTCTCCCTCGTCGCGCTGTCGGCGTTCGCTCCGCCGCCGGCGGGCGCCGGCCTTCCGCCACCGCCGCAGAGCACCATCCCGCAACACGTGCTGCTGGTAGGCCGTGACGCGTCCGGCAACGCGGATCCACTGGGTGCGGCCACCGCGGTCATCCGGGACTTCGCGAACAATCCGGTGCCCGGAGTGGAGGTGCTGATCGACTTCTCGACCACGCCTGACATGCGCCCTAGCGCAGCACAACCGGATCCCGCGATCGTGTCCGTGGATTGTCCCGGCGGCCCCGTCCTGAAGGTCGTCACCGGCGCCAACGGCTCGGCCACGTTTCGCATCGTCGGCCGGGCCAATCTGAGCGCCGCGACGGCAGCACAACTTCCCACCCTGCGCTTCTACTCCCAGGGCGTGTATCTCGGTCAGGCGATCGTGTCCGCCTACGACCTGGATGGCGGTGGCGTGGGGCCGACCGACCTCAACGCCTGGCTGCAGGATTTCTTCTCGGGCAATTACTTCGCGCGCTCCGACTACGACGGCAACCTGATCGTCGGCCCGAACGACCTGTCGATGTGGCTCAAGGCGTTCTTCGGCTCGAACTCGATTCAGGGCGGCATGGGCGGCGTCTGCCCCTAGCTGCAAGCGACGACGCGTGTCGCTGATTGGGAGGCCCGGTGCGCGATGGACGGGGGGCGCGGGTTTTCTGCGCCCCCTCGTCGTTTCGACCCCGCCTGCGGCTGCCACCGCGCGGAGTCTGGGGGATTTCGGACCTACTTGAAGCTGTAGCCCAGCCCCATCTGGATCTTCCACTGGCTGTAATCAGTCACGTGCTGGTATTTCACCTCGAAAATGTTGTCGAGGTTGCCGCCCAGCGGGAACGAGAAGCCGCCGAGCGCCTCGAGCCCGCCCTTCACCAGCGAGTGCTCGCCGTGCGGCAGGCCAAGAGCCGGCGCCTCCACCTGACTGTCGATGAAGTGCAGGCCCCACCCGCCGCCGACGTACGGGTGCATCGAGCCGATGTCGTGCGAGTAGCGAGCGTCGAGCCCGAGCGTCGCGTCACTGCGCTCCGCCGAGATGCCGAAGGTCTTCACGTTGCTGACGTTTCGCCAGTACTCGACGTAGGGCAGGAACTCGATCGCGTCGATCAATCGGCCATCACGCACCCGCGCGCGGAGTCCGAGCGAGGAAAACGAGCTCTGATTCTGCTGAATGACGGTGCCGAACATGCCGTCCACGCCCGTCATGCCGGCGTGTGCGGGGGAGAACAGGAGCGCGGCCAGCGCCAGGAGAACCAGGGAACGAACGAGCAAACGCATGCGGAAACCCTCCTGAGGATCCATCCTCGCGGGGTGACATTCCGTGTCGCAGGAGCGCTCCGCAATATACGCGCCATCGGGCCGGCCGCCAAGCTGCAATGCAGCAGTTCGAGCCGGGGGAAATGGCCCCCCGGCCTCAGTCTGTCGGACCCCGCTCGCGGTAGCGTACTAGCCTTACTTTGAGCCAGCTCACGCCGATCAGATCGTGAATGCCGCGCCAGAGGCGGTTGGAAACCCCATATTTCGAAACGCCATGTCGCCGGGCGCGATGCGAAAGCGGCACCTCGGCGAAGCGCGCGCCTCGAAACACACACAGCGCGGGCAGGAAGCGGTGGACGCCGACGAACATGGGCAGCTGCTCGAGCTGCTCTCGGCGATAGGCCTTGAAGGAACAGCCGATGTCGGTCACGGGATCGCCGAGCGCCGTGCGCCGCACCGCATTCGCGATGCGTGACGAAATCAGCCGCACCCACGAGTCCTGCCGGCCCACGCGCACGCCCGACACCACGTCGGCGTGCTCGAGCGCCGCCAGCACCCGCGGCAGATCGGCGGGGTCGTTCTGCAGATCGGCGTCGAGTGTCACCACGATGTTGCCCCGCGCGTGCGCAAGCCCGGCGGCCAGCGCTGCGCTCTGGCCGCAGCGCTCGGCCAGGAGTACCGGCCGAAGCTTCGAGTCCCGGCGTGCTTCCTCGAGCAGCCAGGCACCGGTGCCGTCGGAGCTGCCGTCGTCCACGATCAGGATTTCGGCGCTCCTCCGGCAGGCAGCGATCGCCTCGCGCAGTTCGGCGAGCAGCGCCGGAAGACTCTCGATCTCGTTGTAGGCCGGGATGACGATCGAGAGGTCGAGCCCGGTCGCTTCATGCGTGTTCATGGAGGCGAGGGAGCATGGCAGAGCCCTCGGGTGGTGTCCACGGCATCACTGTGCTAGAAACTCGCGTGCGTGCTGCCCCTTTCGCAACGCGGTTCGCGCCCGTTGTCGCGCCGCCGGCAGGTCCGGCCGCTCGAGCAGCTCTCGCTCGAGCTGGGACCGGATCGCCCGCGCTGGGTGTATTCGCGGTTGGTGACAGGATCACCGCATTTCCGTCGCATCCGCGAGCGCACCGAATTCGTGCGCTACTTCTTCCCGGAGCTCGACGGCATCACGATCCGCGTCGGCCTCGCGCTCAAGCGTGGCGTGCTTGGCTGGGGTTCGCTCGACCCCGAATCGCCCGGCATCTGGGTGCGCCCTCGGCGGCTCGAGTACTTCACCATCGCGCACGAGCTCACGCATCTGCTCCAGGCCAGGATGCTCGTGCCTCGCGGCGAGCGGCAATGCGACCTCTGGGCGCTGACGCGATCCCCGATGCTGATCGACACCGTGCCCAGCTACCTCCGGCTCCCCCGCGGCCTGCGCTTGAAACCGATGAGCGCGGTGCTGGCGAGCCATTTGTGTGAGGCGGCGCGCCGCGCAATCGCCGCGCGCGAAGCCGGCGAACGGAATTACCTCAAGCGCTTCGAGAGCGAACTGCGCGGGTTGAGCCTGCGCGCGCTCATGGGGATCGTCGCGTGAACGCGCCCGGCTCGGTGGTGCGGCACGTGCGCGTGGCCGCGGCGGTGGTGTGGCGCGAGGGTCACCTGCTGCTCACGCAGCGACCCCCGGGAGGGCCGCTCGGGCTCCACTGGGAATTTCCGGGCGGGAAGATCGAGCCGGGCGAAACCGTCGAGCAAGCGCTGCTGCGCGAAATACGGGAAGAGCTGGGCGTCGGCGCCACGATCGATGAGGTGCTGCAACAGCACGAGCACCACTACGATCATGGTCTGAGCGTGGAGCTGTGGTTCGTGCGCTGTAAGCTGGACGGTTACGAGTTCGTTCGCAGCCCCGAAGTGCACGCCATCCGGTGGGTGAAGCCGGCCGACATCGATCTCGGCGGCGTGCTCGCGGCCGATCGCGATTTCCTGCGCTCGCTGGGCGCCCGCGGCTAGAGGAGACGACCGTGCTTCCCGAAGGCCTTCAGTTCCTCAAGCTGGGTTGGTGGGCAGTTCACGCGATCGCGATCTCACTGGTGTTCACGTGGGGCTACCGTAAGGGCCGCCAGGCCGAACGGCGCGATCGCCGCGACGACGAGAAACGCGCGGGGAAGTAGCGCGGTCCAGTGCGCGGGCGGGTGAGACGCTCGAGAATCCCGAGTAGGAACCGGGACGCGCTCGACTATAGCAGTCGTAATGTGAATCGCTCTGCACGCATGTGCATCTCAATGGCGCTCGTTCGTCGCCCCCCGTGAGACTCGCCCCCGCGAGGTTCACGTGAAGAGCTACTCGCTGACGCATCTGTCGGATGGGACGCTGCTGCAGAATCTGGACGTGCTTTTCGTCCGTGAGCAGCGCAACACTGCCGAGATACTGGCCCACATCGCCGAAGTCGACGCGCGCAAACTCCATGTCCCTCTGGCCTACCCGTCGCTCCATGAATACTGCATGGGGAGATTCGGTCTCGAGAAACAGGCGGCCCTCAAACGTGTCCAGGCCGCGCGAGCGGCGCGCAAGTTCCCCGTGCTGTTCGAGGCGATCGCCGAGGGAAGGCTGAGTCTGAGCGCCGTCGTGGTGCTCGCCCCTCATCTGACCGAGGAGACGGTGGGTGAATGGATCGCGGCTGCCGCCCGTCAGTCCAAGGCAGCAGTCGAACTGCTGATCGCCGATCGCCGGCCGAAGTCCGATGTGCCGGAAGCCGTGCGAGCACTCCCAACGGGTCATGGCCCCGCCCAACTTGCCCCGGGGCACGTCGCCGGTGAGTTGCCGTTATCCCCGGGGATAACGGCAGCGATTCCGGACCGCGCGAGAATCGCTCCGCTCGGCGCCGAGCGCTTCGAGCTTCAGCTCACGATCCCGCAGAGCACCCACGAGAAGCTGCGCCACGCGCAGGATCTGCTCGGCAGCAGCGTCTACGCCGGCGAGCTGGCCCGGGTGATCGACCGGGCGCTCGACGCCCTCATCGCCCAGCTCGAGAAGAAGAAGTTCCGCGCGGGCGCGAAGCCCAGGCGCGCCGAGGCGCAGCCCGCCTCGCCGCGCCACATCCCGGCCGAGGTGAGGTGGACCGTCCACCAGCGCGACGGCGGCAGGTGCACCTTCGTGAGCGACGAGGGCCGGCGTTGCGAATGCCGCAAGGATCTGGAATACGACCACGTCCAGCCCGCGGCATGCGGTGGCCCATCGACGGTCGGCAACCTGAGGCTCCGCTGCCGCGCTCACAATCAATACGAGGCCGAGCGCACGTTCGGGCGCGACTTCATGAGAACCAGGCGCGAGGTCGCGGCCCGGTCGCGCGCGCCGTTCGATGGCGATCTCGTTCGGTGTCTGCGCAACCTGGGCATTCACGCCGACATGGCTCGAGACGCGGCCGAGCAGAGCAGGACTCCGCTCGAACAACCTCTCGAACACAGAGTCCGCGCCGCCCTCGCCTGGTACGGGAGGGTAGGCCGGACGAGATCGGCACAGTCCCGCGCCCAGCGGGCGCGCGCGTGCGCGGAAAGATCGGGAACGAGCCCCTGATCTCGCCGCGCCCGTCGGGTCGATCTAGTTCGCCGGCTTCTCGAACTTCGCCGGATCGATGCTGGGGTTGGCGGTCGCCGAGGTCAGTTTCGCGCTCGCGTACTGCTCGCCGTCGAGCAGGATCGTCAGCGCGTGCGGATACTTGATGCTGCCGACCGGACGCCAGTCGTCATAGATCTGCGTTTCGTGAGTCGGTCCCTTCGGGCCGCTCGAGACGAACTCCATGCGTGCCAGGTGCCCGTCGGGTGCGAAGAACAGCGTCCAGTCCTGGACGTCGGGCGTATTGACCAGCGCCACCGAGTACGTCACCCCATCGATGATCTTGCTGTCCGGTAGCGCCTGAATCTGCAGCCCGGCAGCGCGGCCGAACAGGTGGAAGAGCGATTGCTGGTACTGCTCTTCGGCCTGCTGGGCGGCGCTCGGCTCCTCCTGCACCTTGTCCATCATCTTCCGCCAGCCGACCGAGCCGTTGTAGCCCACGCTCATCTCCCCGAACGGCAGCTTCTGAACCGACAGCTGCTTGTCGGGCAGGATCCACCACAGCGACTGCGTCATGTCGATGGTCTGACCCTGGATCGAGATGGTCGCGGTGCCTTCGCTCTGCCAGCTCTTGATTGCGAACCACGCGTCGGATCCGCCCGCCAGCGACGCGGCCTTCTTCAGCCATTCTCCGCCCTTGGCCAGCGCCTCGGGGGTCGCCTTGCCCGCGTTGAGCTTGGAAGGCGGCGGCGGAATCGAGATGTCCACGCGCTCGACCGGAAGTCCGGCCGATTCGAGCTTGCGGTCGAACTCGCTCTCCTTGCCGACCACGATGGTGAGCATTTGATCGGGATGGATCTTGCGCTGCGCCGCGGCCAGCATGCTGGCCGGCGTGACCTTGGCGAGCGCGGCCTGGTAGCGCTGCAAGAAGTCCTGCGGATAGCCGGCCAGCTCGTAGAACGCCGAGCGGAACAGCGTGGACGAAGGCTTCTCGAACTGGAAGACCAGCGAGTTCTCGACCGACTCCTTGGCGGTCCTGGCCTCGGCGTCGGTGAACGGCGTCTTGGTCACCTCCTCGACGTTGGCGCGCACCAGATCGAGCGCCGCGAACACGGAGTCGTTGCGCGTCAGCGAGTAGGCCTCGAACACGCCCGGGCGCAGGAAGCCGGAGCCGGCGCTGGCCCCGGTCGCGTAGGCGAGCCCGCGCTGGGTGCGCACGCGGTTGAAGAGCCGCGACTGGAAGCCGCCGCCCAGCGCCTGCTCGAGCACGTCCATGTCGGCGAGGTCAGGATCGCTGGCCTTGAAGCCGAGCTGCGCCAGCACCACCGCCGACTGAGTCACGTCTTCCTTGGGCGCGAACACCAGCCGCGACGGCGAACGCTCCGGCATCGGCGGCATCGCGGGGGGCGCGGCGCCGCTCTTCTTCCAATCGGCGAACAGCTTCGAGACCTGCTGCTTCACGTCGCCGCTCTTGAAGTCGCCGTAGACCACCAGGATCGCCCGCTCCGGCACGTAACAGAGCTTGTGGAAGGCGACGCAATCGTCGCGCGTGATCGCCTCCACCGTCGCGTATTCCGGGGTGCGCGCGTACGGGCTGTCCTTGCCGTAGACCGACTGGCGCGCGACCCGACTCAGCACGTTGGACATCTCGTCGTTGCGGCTCGCGATCTGGCGACGCAGTCCGACCTTCGACAGCTCGATCTTGTCGTCGGGAAAGGCCGGGCGGCGACACACTTCGGCCACCATCCCGAGCACTTCGGAGAAATGTTCGGCGAGCGAGTTGAAATTGATGGAGGCGAGATCGGGGCTCATGCTGGAGCTGACCGATCCGCCGATCGCGGCCAGACGATCGTCCATCCAGTCGCCCGACTGGGTGGCGGAGCCGCCCGAGCGCATCACCTCGGCGGTCAGGCCGCCGAGCCCGGCCTTGGCGGCCGGCGCCCAGGTGCTGCTCGCCTTCATGTAGAGCACGCCGTCCACCCGCGGTAGCGAATGGTCCTCGAGCAGGTAGAGCACGAGCCCGTTGGAGAGCGCCGAACGCTGCGGCGTCACCTTGGGGATCGGGTGGAGGGGCGGAATCGTGAGGTGAGAGGGATCGAACCGCGAGTCGATCGCGGCGTGCCCCGCTGCGCTCCACAGGGTGAGCGCGGCGAGCGAGGCGAGGGCGGCGACACGAAGCAACTTGCGCACGTCAGCGCCCTCCCCCGGTATTGGCCGCGGATTTCGGGTTGACGATCATCGCCACCGTGCGGTTGCTCTTCACCAGCGAGGTCTTCATCGCCGCCATCACGTCGTTCACGGTCAGTGACTGAACCTGCTCGGCGCGCCGGAAGAACTCGCGCCAGTCGCCGTAGAACATCTGGTTCTCGGCCAGGTTGCCCGCCAGATCGGAATTGTCGTCGGCCGTGGCGATCACGCCGGCGCGTGTGCGCACCTTGAAGCCGTCGACCTCTTCCTGCTTGAGCGGCTTCGAGGACTGAATCTCGTCCATCACCTGGTACGCTTCCTGCTCGACCGCCACCGGGTCCTGGCCCGACGCCGGGACCAGCACCAGGAACAACATGTTCGGATACTTCTCGCCCGGGAAGCCGGCGAAACACGAGACGTCCACGGCGATCTTCTTCTCCTTCACCAGCACCTTGTTGAGCCGCGCGTAATCGCCTCCGCCGAGCAGGCTGGCCAGCGCTTCGTAGGCGGGGTAGGTCGGGTCGCCTCCGGCCGGAATGTGCCAGCCGATGAAGACGATCGGCTGCGCCGGATCCTCGAGCGTGATCCGCCGCTCGGCGTGCTGCTCGGGCTCGACGGTGTCGAGCGGGGGCGGGGCCGGCGCGTCGGAGACGTCGCTCCAGTACTTTTCGGCGATCGGCTTCAGCTCGTCGAGCTTCACGTCGCCGACCACCGCCACGCACATGTTCTTGGCCACGTAGTTCTTGCGGTAGAACTCCTCGCCCTCCTCGCGCGTGATGCTCTTGAGATCGGAGGGGTAGCCGATGCCGCCGAAGCCGTATGGATGGGCCACGAACGCGGCGGTGATGAACTCCCAGAACAGTCGGCCGGAGGGCGACGACTCGTAGCGGAGCCGGCGCTCTTCGTAGACGACGTCGCGCTCCTTGTAGAACTCCCGGAACACCGGGTAGGCCATGCGCCCGCCTTCGAGCAGCGACCACAGCTCGAGCCGGTTGGAGGGAAGCGAATAGAAATACTCGGTGGCGTCGTTCGAGGTGAAGGCGTTCACGTTCTGGCCGCCGTTCCGCTCGATCATGGTGACGAAGGCGTTGGGCTCGACCTCCTGGCGCGCCGCCTCTTCGCTCTTCTCGAAATCGGCCTGCAGCTTCTTCATGGCGTTGGTGTCGGCGCGCGCGCCCTTGTGCCTTTCGGCGAGCAGCTTCGCGTAGGCGGCGTCTTCGGCGTCTAGCAGTGGTTTCTCGGCCGCGAAGTCCTTGGTGCCGACGATCGCGGTGCCCTTGAACGCCATGTGCTCCATCATGTGGGCGAGGCCGGTGGTGCCGACCTGGTCGTTGGCCGAGCCCGAGTTGACCACGGTGCGGAAGCTGAACACCGGAGCTTCGTGGCG
>DATKAB010000214.1 GCA_035498555.1 Candidatus Sulfotelmatobacter sp. | reverse complement strand
GCTGTTCAGTGGTGAGGCTCGCGCCAAGATTCTCGAGGGCGTGGAGCAGCTCGCCCGTGCGGTCAAGGTCACGCTCGGACCGCGCGGCCGCAATGTCGTGCTCGACAAGAAGTGGGGATCGCCGACCGTCACCAAGGACGGCGTCACGGTCGCCAAGGAGATCGAGCTCAAGGATCCGTATCGCAACATGGGCGCCCAGATGGTGCGCGAGGTGGCGTCGAAGACCTCGGACGTCGCCGGCGACGGCACCACCACCGCGACGGTGCTGGCCGAGGCGATCTATCGCGAGGGCATGAAGAACGTGACCGCCGGCGCCGCGCCGATGGCGATCAAGCGCGGCATCGACAAGGCGGTCGAGACGGTGGTCGAAGAGCTGAAGAAGCTCAGCCGCACCGTCAAGGAGAACAAGGAGATTCAGCAGGTCGCCACCATCTCCGCCAATTCCGACCACTTCATCGGCGAGAAGATCGCCGAGGCGATGGACAAGGTCGGCAAGGACGGCACCATCACCGTCGAAGAGGCCCGCTCGGTCGACACCACGCTCGACGTGGTCGAAGGCATGCAGTTCGACAAGGGCTACATCTCGCCCTACTTCGTGACCGAGAAGGAGAGCATGGAGGCGGTGCTCGAAGAGGCCTACATCCTGCTCTACGAGAAGAAGCTCTCGAACATGAAGGACCTGCTCCCGGTGCTCGAGAAGATCGCGCAGCGCGCGAAGCCGCTGCTGATCGTCGCCGAGGATGTCGAGGGCGAGGCGCTCGCCACCCTGGTGGTGAACAAGCTGCGCGGCACGCTGGCGGTGTGCGCGGTCAAGGCGCCGGGCTTTGGGGACCGCCGTAAGGCCATGATGGAGGACATCGCGGTGCTGACCGGCGGCAAGGTCATCACCGAAGACCTCGGCATCAAGCTCGAGAGCGTGAAGCTGGAGGATCTCGGCAAGGCCAAGCGGATCACGGTGGACAAGGAGAACACCACCATCGTCGAGGGCGGCGGCAAGAAGGCCGACATCACCGGCCGCATCTCCCAGATCAAGAAGGAGATCGAGGAGACGACCTCCGACTACGACCGCGAGAAGCTCCAGGAGCGGCTCGCCAAGCTGGCCGGCGGCGTTGCGGTGATCAACGTCGGCGCGGCGACCGAGACCGAGATGAAGGAAAAGAAGGCTCGTGTCGAAGACGCGCTGCACGCGACGCGCGCGGCGGTCGAGGAAGGCATCGTGCCGGGTGGTGGCGTCGCCTACCTGCGCTGCATCCCGGCGCTCGAGCGGCTCGCCAAGGAGCTGACGGGTGACGAGAAGGTCGGCGTGGAGATCGTGCGCCGCTCGCTCGAGCAGCCGCTGCGCACGCTGTGCGAAAACGCCGGCGTCGAGGGCTCGGTGATCGTCGAGAAGGTCAAGGAGTTCAAGGGCGAGGAGAAGTTCACCGGCTACGACGTGGACAACGAGAAGCTCGTAGACATGTTCAAGGCCGGGATCATCGACCCGACCAAGGTGTCGCGCACCGCGCTGCAGAACGCGGCGTCGGTGGCGAGCCTGCTGCTCACGACCGAAGCGCTGGTGACGGAGATTCCCGAGAAGAAGGAAGCTCCGGCGGCGCCGGGCGGCGGCGGTGGCTACGGCGGCGAGGACTTCTAGGACTCGCTTCCATCCAAGAACGAACGATAACGGGCGGTCTCGAAAGAGGCCGCCCTCTTCGTTTGATGGGGCGGACGATCATTCGGCCTGTGACGCGGCCACGCGGCGGGGGTTCCTCCGGCGAGACCCCTACTCTCGCGGAGGACCACCATGCTCGCCGCACGCATTCCTCGCGCCCTGTTTCCCGTCTCGCTGGCAGTCGCGATCCTCGTTCTTTCGAGCGGCTTTTCGGTCGCGGCGGCTCCCAACCAGACGAACTTGCTGTCGGCTCCGGTGGTGCTCTACCCCAACACGCCGGGTTGGTACGGCTGGGGCTACTCGGTCTCGGCGGTCGGCGACGTCAACGGCGATGGTTACGCCGACTTCGCGGTTACGACCGCCTACGCGAGCCCGTTCGGCACCTACGCCGCGGCGATCTACTACGGCTCTGCGACCGGGCCGGTCTCGCCCCCGGGCTGGATCCGCACCGCCTTCACCCATCCGGTCCACGTGGCGCCGGCCGGCGACGTGAACGGTGACGGCTACGACGACGTGGTGTTCGGCGCCGCCGACACGACCACCAGCGGAGTGGGCGTCGTCGAGGTCTGGTACGGCGGCTCGGGAGGACTCGGCGTCTCGCCCAGCGTCGCGCTGACCGGCGACTACTCGTTCGGCTGGTCGGTGTGCACCGCCGGCGACGTGAACGGTGACGGCTACGACGATCTGCTGGTCGGCGACCCATTGGCCGTTGGGCTCGCTCTGGGTAGCGCCTCGCTTTACTACGGCTCGGCGACCGGGCTCTCCACGAGTCCGGCCTGGAGCACCAGCGGAGCCTATCTCTACGAGCGGCTCGGGATGTCGGTGGCGGGGGTCGGAGACCTGGACGGCGATGGCTTCGCCGATTTCGGGATTGGATCACAGGCGGGGGAGATCGGGGTGTTGCAGAGTCCGGGCCAGATCTACCACGGATCTCTCGCCGGACCCGCGGCCTGGACCGCCGTGAATGGAGTCGACGCCGCCTTCTTTGCCCCGGCTGGAGACGTCGCCGGGGATGGCCAGGGCCACTACTTCTTCGCGGACCCGTACTTCAGCGGCACCGCCTCCTTACCCAACATCGGGGCCGCCTTCATCTCCGGCAGTAACTACTCGGCCTACGGCGCCAACCCCGGCGCGCATTTCGGCCTCATCGCGATCACCGCGGGCGACGTGAACGGCGACGGCGTCGCCGACGCGCTCGTGATGTCCGACCCCACCCAGCTCGACCTGGTCTACGGTCACCGCCTGGGCCAGCTGGCCACAGTGCAGGCGATCTATCCGCCGGGCGCTGGCAATCCCGGCGACTTCAGCGCGTGCGCGGCGGGCGATGTCAACGGCGACGGATTCGGCGACATCGTCATTGGAATTCCGGCGGCCTCCGACTTCGGCGCGCGCGCCGGCGAGATCCTTTTTTACAAGGGTCAGGCCGATCCGCCGCGGAAGCTCGCGGAGCGCTTCGGCGGGCAGACCAGCGCGGTCGCCGGTTGGTCGATGGCGATCGGCGACGTGAACGGCGACGGCTTCGACGACGTGCTGGTCGGCGAGCCGCTCTTTGACTCCGGCATTCTCACGGACAACGGTCGCGTCGAACTCTACCTGGGTGGCGAAGCCGGCATGGCGGGCAGTTCGGTGTGGTCCAGCGCCGGACAGTTGAACGGCGCCGGTGCGGGCATCTCGGTGGCGATGGGGCAGGACATCAACGGCGACGGCATTGGCGACCTCGTGGTTGGCTTGAATCACTCCGGCCAGGTCTACGCGTGGTACGGGCACGCCGACTGGAGCACCGCAGGCGGGACCCCGGACCAGGTCCTCAGCGGCGCGACGGGTTCCATGTTCGGGTCGAGCGTCGCCTTCGCCGGAGACGTGAATGGCGACGGATACGCCGACGTTCTGGTGGGGGCACCCAGCGAGACGACCTACACCGGCGCGCCGCACGCCATTGTCGCGCACCCCCAGGCGGGAATGGCGTTTCTCTATCTGGGTTCGCCCGGCGGGCTCACGTTCAGCGGCTGGTCCGAGACCGACAACCAGAACAACGCTGGCGAGGCCACCTGTGTCGCCAGCGCCGGCGACGTCAACGCCGACGGCTACAGCGACATCCTGGTCGGCACGGGGACCTGGGATGGGAGCTTCGTCGACGAGGGGCACGCCAAGCTCTACCTGGGCGGCCCCTCCGGCCCCTCCTCGACGCCCCAGCGCACCTGGACGGGCGTTGCAGCCGGCGACCACTTCGGCCAGGCGCTGGCGGGCATCGGGGATTTCGATGGCGACGGCTACGGCGACATCGCGATCGGGGCGTACGGCGCCGGCGGGACCGGCAAGGTCTACGCCTATCGCGGCGATCCTTCGGGTGTTCTCGCGACATCGAGCTGGACCCTCACCGGCAGCTCGGCCAACGCCGCCTTCGGCAACAGCGTGTCCGCGGCCGGCGACGTGAACGGCGACGGCTATAGCGACCTGGCCGTCGGCGAGGTGTTCGGTGATGGCGCGGGCGGCACCGACTGCGGACACGTCTACATCTTCGCGGGCGGGCCCGACCCCCTCGCATCGCCCTACATCACCTTCGAGGGCACCGGGAACGCCGACAATCTCGGCCAATCGGTCGCGGGCGGCGGCGACATCAATGGCGACGGCTTCGCGGACGTGGTCGCCGGCGAGCCGCGGCGCCTGTCTTCGTTCTTCGACGAAGGCGGATTCCAACTCTACCTCGGCAACTCGCGTGGCTTGACCAACGAGGCCGGTCGCGGCCGCCCCACGCGGGCGATGCAACCCGGTCCGCCGGCCGATCCGATCGCGGTCTACGGACGCAGCCGAAGCGCTTCGTCGTTCGGCCTCACCTCGAATGCGGCAAGCGCCGGCGGGCGCGATCGCGTGGCACTCGACTGGCGGGTGATGCGGAAGATCGGCGGAGGGTCTGGGCTGCAGGGGCGCACCGCGTGGAAGCTGATGGGGGCGCCCACCGATCCGCTCGAAGGCGCGGCGCTGGTCTCGCAGAGCGTCACGGGACTCACGGCCTCGACGGTCTACGGGTGGAAGACGCGCGTGCTCTCGCACTCGCCGTGGTTCCGCTACGGGTCGTGGTTCACGCCGCAGGCAAACGGGCCGCTGGAGTGGGACGTGCGTACCGCGCCGTCGAACACCGACGTGTCCGCGGCGGCCATGCCACCGACGAAGATCGAGCTCTCGGAAGCCCGGCCGAATCCTTCGCGCGGCGGGGTGCGCATGGACTTCGCGCTGCCGGAACGGGGCCACGCGCGCGTGCAGGTACGCGACGTCCAGGGCCGGCTGGTGCAGACCCTCGAGGATCGCGATCTCGAAGCGGGACGCCATTCGTTGAGCTGGAACGGCGCCGACGCCGCCGGGCGCGCCGCGGCCGCCGGCCTCTACTTCATCGAGCTCTCCGCGAGCAACGAGCGCGTGGCGAGGCGCGTGGTGAGATTGAGATAGTGCGTGAGCGTGTCGCTACTGCGCCACCGCGGTGAAGGGCGTGCTCGCGAGAGTGTTCGGCCGGGAGTCACGGCCCCGCCCCTGTGATTCCCCCCTCGCCGGGGGTTCTCCCCACGAGTCAGCCCGAATCCCGGGGGGATCAGAGCATGAGTTCCCGCTCTTTGGTGCTGGAGGCGCCTGCCTTTATGCCGGGCCGGCGAGACCGCTACTCTCGCGGGCATGGATTCGGACCATCGTCCAGAGACCGCTTCCGACGAGATGCTGGTCGAGCAGTACCTGGCCGATACCATCGGAGCCAATGGCCGTGCGGCGCTGGCCGCCCTGGTGGACCGCTGGAGCGGGCCGGTGTTCGCGTGGGCTCGCCATTTCCTCCGGGACCGGGACCAGGCGCTCGACCTTTCTCAGGACTGTCTGATTCGCATGATCGAGTCGCTGCCCCGATACCAGGCGCGCGGAAAGTTCGGCGCCTGGCTGTTCACCATCGTCCACAACCGCTGTCGGTCGGTGGCACGGCCGCGAGCGTGGAACCGGGATCCGGAGGTCGACGCCGACGCGATCGCCCCCGAGGGGAGCGGAGTGGAAGAGAAGTTCGAAGATGCCGAGTCGCTGCGACGATGCCTGGCGGCGATCGACTCGGCGCTCGAGCCGCGCGAGCGCGCCGCGCTGTGGCTGAGAGCGTACGAGGAGTTGAGCGTGGATGAGATCACGCGCATCCTTCGCGTGGAAGAGCCGTCGGGCGCGCGCGGCGTGCTTCAGACGGCGCGGCGCAAGCTGCGATCGGAGCTTCTCCGACGCGCCGGCAAGGAGGTCGGGCATGACTGAGAAGCAGTTCGCGCCGAACGAAGTGGCACGCCTGCTGGATCTGCCGCCCGAGCATCCGGAGCGCGTGCACGCCATGGAGGATCCGGAGTTCGCGGCGCTGGCGCTCGCGCTGGCGGAGTTCGCGGCGCCGCGGATCGCCCCGTCGGATCGACCCGACCTGGAGTCGGCGCGGGCCGAGCTGAAGCGTCGGTTGTCTTCGGCGCCGGCCATCGAGTCGCCGTCGGGTGACGGCGTGCCGATGACGAGCGGCGCCGGTCGCGGAGCGGAACGCCGTTCGTGGCTCGATTCGCTGCGCGCGGCGCTGGCGACGCCGATCGGGCGCGGCGCGATCGCCTTTGCCGCGCTCGCGATCGTGGCAAGTGTGGCCTGGAGAGCGGTCAGTCGCTCGCCACGGCCGGAAGCGGTGCGCGCCGTCGTCGACAGCGGGGCGTTCGAGCTGCGGGAGCCGAAATCCGAACCGGACCGCGTGACGCTGAGCTGGAGTCCGCTCGAGCGGGCCGACGACTATCGCGTCGTGTTCCTCGGTCTCGACCTCACCGAAATTGCTCGGGTCGACGTGGGCGGGGCCACCGAGCTGGTGGTGCGGCACGATTCGCTGCCCGCGGGGCTGGCCTCCGGAGGCCGGGTCTCGGTCGGGGTCGAGGCGTTTCGTCAGGGCGTGCTCGAGGGCACCACCGAGGCGCGTCCGATTCAGCTACCCTGAGGTCCGCCGCCAGGGGCGCGCCCTTTGCGGCGCTCCATGCCCCTCGTCCCGCGAACCCATCCACTCCCCCTTGTGGTCTTGCCGGCGGCCGCCGTGGCGGCCGCTCTGCTGGTCGCGGCTTCTTCGCCGGCGCTGCCACGCGCGAGCTGGCCGTCCCGCGTCCACGCGCTCGAGCTGGCCCGGCTCGATTCCCTGGCCGCGATCAACTATCGCGACTCGTCGGCACGACTCGACTCGCTCGCCTCCTTCGCGAGCGCGGCGAACGACTCGGGTCACCTGATGGTGCTGATGGTGCTCCGGTCACGGAATCTGAGCTTCCTCGAGAACCGGCTCGACGAAGCGCAGGCGGTCGCGCGGACCTGGCTGCCGTTCATCTCCTCGTGCGGTGACACGCTCTCCTGGTGTCTCGCACTGCGCTCGATTGGCTACGCGGACCTGACCCGCCAGCGGTTCACCGAGGCCTCCCGCAGTTACGACGCGATGCTGAAACTCGCGCGCCGGGCCCGGCTCCGGACCGCAGAAGGCTTCGCGTGGATCGGCACGTCGTTCCTCCTGATCCAGCGGGGCCGGGCGCACGAAGCGGAGGAGGGCTATCGGCGGGCGCTGAGGCTGCTCTCCGACTCCCACGAAACCCGCGCGCTCCACTCGGCTCGCGCCGGGCTCGCCAACGCGCTGCTCGCGCAGGGGCGGGCCGACGAGGCGCGGCTCGAGTACGAGCGCGTGCTGGCCGAATCGCGAGCCTCGCGCGATACGTACAACGAGGCCGCTGCCATCAATGATCTCGGGTCGCTGGAATTCCAGTACGGGGATCCGTCGCGCGCGGAGCGGTTGTTCCGCGCTTCGGCGGCAGCCCAGCACGCGCGTGGACGCACCGAGCTCGAGCTGGTCTCGTTGCGCAACGTCGCGCTGTGCGAGGCGGCGCTCAATCACAACGACATGGCGATCGCGCTGTTCGACAGCGTGGCGCGAACCGCGGCGGCAGCTCGATCCTGGGATAGCGCGCTTCGCTCGCTCACCGAAGAAGGTCGCGTCGAGCAGTTCCTGGGTCGCAGCGCGCGGGCGGAATCCCTGCTCCGGTGGGTGGTGGGCATGCGCGATTCGGGCTCCGCCGAGTGTTCGGTTTTCGCGGCCGCGATGCTGGCCGAGCTCGAGTCGGCTTCCGGGCGTGGCGAGGAGGCGCGACGTCTCATGCGCGAGGTGCTCGCGACCTGGCGCACGCCGCCGACCACCGCCGCGCAGGCCATGCGGCTCAGCGCGCTCGGCGAAGCCGAGATCGCCGCCGGGGATCCCGAAGCGGCACTGGCACCCCTGCGCGAAGCCATCGTTCGGACGCGACGTACGGGAGGCATCGTGGGAGGCGCGGCGACGGCAAACGAGATCCGCCTCGCGCGGGCGTTTCTCGCGCTCGGGCGCCGGGACAGCGCGACCGCGCACTACGCGCGCGCGGCCGAGGCCTGGGAAACCACCCGGGCGGTGCCGAGCGATCCCGAGTGGCGCGAGGAGTTCGATCATGGCGCGGGCCGGATGTTCGTTCAATACGGGGAGCTGCTGCTCGATCCCACACGAGGTCCGAGCGAGCAGGCGCGGGTCGCCGATGCCTTCAACGCGCTCCAGAGATTCCGCTCGCGGCTGCTCGAGGATGGCCTGCGCGGCGCGGAGGGACGGGCGGTCGTTCCCCGCGTCACCCTCGAACGCCTTCAGCGGGAAACGCTGCGCCCTGGGGAATTGCTGCTCGACATCTATTCCGCGCCCGAGACCACCCTGGTGTTCGCGGTGACGAAGACCTCCGCCCGCGCCGGCTGGGCGACGGGGCGCCAGAGCCTGAATCCCCGACTGCGCAGGCTGCGGGACCTGCTCGGCGCTCCCGAAGCCGATCTCGAGGCCCTGGGCCGACCCGCGGCCGAGCTGGGCGCCGAGCTCTTCGGCTCGTTCGCGAGCGACATCCGTGGCGCCCGGACCCTGCTGCTTTCGGCCGGGGATTTCGCCCAGTACCCGCTCGCGGCGCTTCGACTGCCCGGCGAGGGAGGGGCGATCGCCGACCGCCACCGCGTCGCGTTCGTGCCGTCCGCCACGCTGCTCGCCGAGGGTCGCGCCGAGGCCCACGGCCGGACGTTCCACGACAAGCTGGTCGTGCTGAGCCGTTGGACCGATTCCGATGGCCGGCGGCTGGACGGGATCGCGGGCGAGTCGGACTGGCTCAGGAAGCAGTTCCCGAACGCCAGCGTGCGCGACAACGATGGGCAGCGGTCGCTCGAGGAAATGCTGGCGAACCTGGGCACTCCGGAAATCCTGCACCTCTCCTCGCATACCCGGAATCCGGCGGCGGCGCCCTGGCGCGCGGGGTTCCTGCTCGGACACGGCAGTGGTGAGGAGGCCTATCTCACCGCCGACCGCATCGCCACCTTCCACATGCCGGCGCGAGTCTGCATGCTGGCCGGCTGCACCTCGATGGGCGAGGCCTATGGCCCCGAAGGGCTGCCGAGCCTGGCCGAAGCGTGGCTCGAGGCCGGAGCGCGCGCCGTGATCTGCTCGCAGTGGCGTGTGGAGGATCGCACGACCGCCGAGCTGGTGAAGGGCTTCTATGCGGCGCTGGCGGCGGGGAAGAACGCGGGCGAGGCGCTCGACGCGGCTGAAATCAAGGTGCGCACCCAGCCTGGCCATTCGGCGCCACGCTACTGGGCGGGGTTCGTGCTGCTCGGCGATCCGGAGACGCGCGTCGAGCTTCTGGGCGGTGCTTCGGCGCCGAAGGCCCGCTGACGCACCTCGAAACGCAGCTGCGGGCCGCGGGATGGCCCGCGGGATCGCTCTCGGGAGGCCGGCATGGCGTCGGTCGCGACGCTCGGGCTCGCTTCCGCGGAGCCGCCCCTCAACCGAAGCCGATGCGGGCCCGGCTGGTCACAGACTTGCCACACATTGGGATCCGGGTGACGCAATTTGCGCTGTGACCTCGGCCGGCTACCCTCGTTCACATGACGGACAGAGGGCCGGCGCCGGCCGCGACCGACGAGGAGCTGGTGGCGGAGTACCAGAAGTCGCCGGAATCCGCTCCCGGTCGCGCCGCGGCCGGCATCCTGATCGAGCGATGGTCGGGGAGGGTCTATGCCTGGGCGTTTCGAGTGGTGCGCGATCACGACCGGGCGCTCGATCTTGCGCAGGACAGCCTGCTCAAGATGTACGAGGCGTTGCCTCGATACGTGGCGCGCGGGCGATTTTCGGCGTGGCTGTTCACCATCGTCCATCACCGATGTGTGAGCGAGGTTCGCAAAAGGCCGCTGCTCCGCGATCCGGAAATCGATGCCGATTCGCTCGGTGGGCCGGGGCTCGAACCGGCGGCCGAGTATGAGAGCGGGGAGGAGCGCCGACGAGTGTTCGAGGCCATGGAACACTCGCTCGACAATGATGAGCGAGCCGCGCTCTGGCTGCGCGGCTGGGAGGGCATGAGTGTGGAGGACATCACCCGAGTGATGAGGCTGGATGGATCCTCGGGCGCCCGCGGGCTGCTTCAGCGCGCACGCCGGAAGCTTCGCCAGGCGCTCGAGGATCCACATCCCCCGCGTGAGGAGAACCGATGAACGCCGAACCCTTGAGCCCGGACGAATTCGCGCGACTCCTGTCGCTTCCCGGGGAAGATCCCGAGCGGCGCCGCGCGGAATCCTTGCCGCAGTTCGCGGCCATGCGGCGGATGCTGGCCGAGTTCGAGCGGCGCGATCCGGCCTCGGTCGAGGGCGCGCGCGTGGAAGTCGCGAAGGGCGAGCTGGCCGTGCGGCTCGATGCCCTCGGCGTGCCGTTCGCGTCTCGCGAGGCCGCCCGCGCGGGGTCGAGTCCGGAAGCACGGGCGCAGCGCGATTGGACGAAAACGCTGTTCGGCTGGCTGCATCAGCCGGCGGCGCGCAGCGGGCTCGCCTTCGCGGCGCTGCTGATGTTCGCAACCTTCGTGTGGTGGTCGCAGTCGCGCACTCCGGCGCCGGGTGTGGTTCGTGGGGGAGGCGAAGCGCCGGCGTTCGAACTGCGTGCGCCGCGCTTCGAGCCGGGCGGCGTGATGTTGAGCTGGAGCGCCGTGCCCGGCGCCGAATCCTATCGGGTGGTGTTCTACGGGCCCGACCTCAGCGAGGTCGCTCATCGCGACGTGAACGCGGCACTCTCGCTCGAGCTGAGCGCCGGAAAGCTACCCGACGGGCTTCACTCGGGCGAGCAGGTGGCTATCGCGATCGAAGCCCTTCGCGGGCCCGACGTGATCGCCACCTCGAAGTCCCGCGCGATTCCACTTCCCTAGCCAGTCGCTCTCCGAGCGCCGGGCCGACGAGGCCGGGATTGCTCGTGACGGTTCTCCCTCTGGTGCGTTTGCGAGTTGGAACAGCCGACCGCCCAAACCGGAGGTGAAGTCATGCGAGCCGCCCAGGTCCGCGCCGTCGCGATTGCCGCCAGCCTATCGACGCTGCTCGTCCAGTCTCCGGCCCGCTCCTCAGGCGCCTTGCCCGTGCCCGTTCAGTCTCAGGGAGCTTCGCGTCCGGTGACGGATTCGCCGCCGTATCCGGAGCTGAATCTGCTCGGCAGTCCGGTGACGCTCTATCCGAACCAGCCCGGCTGGTACGGGTGGGGCCATTCGGTCTCGGCGGCGGGCGACGTCAACGGCGATGGCTACGCGGACTTCCTCGTCTCGAACAAGCTGGCCAGCCCCTGGGGGAGCTGGGCGGTAGTTCTCTATTACGGCTCTCCCGCGGGTCCCGTATCGCCGCCGGGTTGGGCGCAGCTGAACTACGGAAAGCCGGTGCACGTGTCGGCAGCGGGCGACGTGAACGGCGATGGCTACGACGACGTGCTGCTCGGGGCAGCGGATACCAGCGGCGTCGGTACGGGCACGATCCAGGTCTGGTACGGGGGCCCTGGCGGGTTGGGCTCATCGCCCTCGTTCACCCAGAACGGCGACGCCTCGTTCGGCTGGTCGGTCTGCGCGGCCGGCGACGTGAACGGCGATGCCTACGACGACGTGATCGTCGGCGATCCCCTCAACTCGGCCGAACGGGGCGCCGCCACTCTTTACTACGGCTCCGCGACGGGCCTCTCCACGGGCTCGAGCTGGAGCCAGACCAGTACGACACTCGGAATGCGCCTGGGAATCTCGGTGGCCGGGATTGGCGACATCGACGGCGATGGTTACGACGACCTCGGAATCGGAACCGAGCTGCGCAACCTGGGCGGCACTACAGCCAGCCCCGGTTTCGTCTATCTCGGCGGGCCTGCGGGCCCGGTCTCTTCTTCGAGCTTCGAGCGCGACGGCCAGTTCAGTGCCCGTCTGGCCCCCGCGGGCGACATGAACGGCGATGGATACGCCGATTATCTCTTCGCCGATCCGTTCGTCACCGATACGGGCAAGGACTATGAGTTCATCGGCTTCATGGCAGTCATCCATGGGGGGCCTGGCGTGTCCAGTGGGTCATCCCTCGGCCTGATTGGCTATGTGGATGGCTACATGGGTCTTGGCTCCTTTACCGCCGGTGACGTCAATGGCGACGGCCTGGCCGACGCGTTGGTGCTCTATCCCGGGCTGGGGGAGTACGGTCAGGCGCATCTCTACCTGGCCCTTGGCCGTCGCGGAGTTGGCGCCCGAACCGTGCAGAGTTTGATATTTCCGGAAGCGACCGAGCTCGGCGACATCAGCTGCTCTGCGGCCGGCGACGTGAACGGCGACGGATTCGGCGACGTCCTCGTCGGCCTCCCGGCTTCCTCCGACTTCGGCGCGTTGGCGGGAAAGGTGTTGCTCTACTACGGAAGCGCCGATCGGCCGAACGCTCTCGCCGCCGAGCGCTTCGGCGGGCAGGCCAGCGCCGTCTCCGGCTGGTCGCTTGCGATCGGCGACGTCAACGGTGACGGCTTCGACGACGTTTTGGTGGGAGCTCCTCTCGATGACAATCTTGGGGCCACCGACAACGGCAAGGTGGAGCTCTATCTCGGCGGCGAGTCGGGGATCGCCGCGACCCCGGTCTGGACCGGCATTGGTTACATCGATGGCTCCAATGCCGGCATCTCGGTCGCGATGGGACAGGACATCAACGGTGACGGCTTCGGTGACGTGGTGGTGGGCGCGCACGTCGGCGGCTACGTCGCGGTTTGGTTCGGGCGGAGCGACTGGTCGACAGCGATCAACTTCCCCGACCAGATCATCAGCTCGTCGCAGACCGGATCGCAGTTTGGCGCCAGCGTCGCGTACGCGGGCGACGTGAACGGCGATGGCTATGCCGACGTCGTGGTGGGCGCGCCGAATTACGAAACCGTCACTTTCCAGGCACACACGCCGCCAGTCCACCATCCGGCCGCGGGAGAAGCCTTCCTCTACCTGGGCTCGCCGAATGGTCTGGTCGCGGGTGGATGGAGCGAGACCGACAACCAGGACAATGCCCAGGAAGGCACGAGCGTCGCCGGAGCGGGTGACGTGAACTCCGATGGATACAGCGACGTTCTCGTCGGCACGGGATCATGGGACGGCAGCAGCACCGACCAGGGACATGCGAAGCTCTTCCTCGGCGGTCCCGGTGGCCTCGCGGCCTCACCGCAGCGCACCTGGACGGGAAGCGGTGCGAGCGCATTCTTCGGGCAGGCGGTGGCGGGAATCGGCGACTTCGACGGCGATGGATACGGTGACGTTGCGATCGGCGCGTTCAATTCTGGCTCGGGCGGGCAGGCATTCGTCATTCGCGGCGAGGCCGCAGGGGGCGGCGCCGCGCCGAGCTGGACCTACAACGGCTCCGCTCCGGGAAGCGCGTTCGGCAGTTCGGTCTCGGCGGCGGGTGACGTAGACGGCGATGGCTTCGGCGATCTACTGGTGGGCGAAGTGTTCGGTGACGAGCCCTCGCTCATCGATTGCGGCCATGCATACGTCTTCGCCGGAGGCGCCTCGCCCTCCTCGACGCCCATCGCGACGTTCGCCGGCGCGGCCAGCCTGGACAACCTTGGCCACTCGGTCGCGGGTGGAGGCGACGTGAACGGCGACGGATTCGGCGATCTGGTGATCGGTGAGCCGCGAAGGCTCTCTTCCTTCAATCAGGAGGGCGGCTTCCGGCTCTACCTCGGGAACTCCTTGTCGTCTTCCACCGCCGGACAGTTGACCGGGCATGCACACCTCACCCGCGCGATGCAGCCGGGCCCCCCGGCCGCGCCGATCGGGCTCTATGGCATGAGCAGAAGCACCAGCACCTTCACACTCGCGTCGAACGCCACCAGCGCCGCAGGGCGCGAAAGAGTGGCGCTTGACTGGCGAGTCATTCCTCCAGTGGGTGGCGGAACCGGTTCGCAGGGACGCACCCCGTGGAAGGCGATGGGGCCGCCGACCGATCCGCTGGGCGGCGCCGTGCTGCTTTCGCAAGCCGTCACCGGTCTCTCGGCCGGATCGGCGTACGGATGGAAAACGCGAGTGCTCTCGCGTTCACCGTGGTTCCGCTACGGAAATTGGATCGCGCCGCAACCGAACGGCCGCGGGCAATGGGACGTGCGCACCGCTCCGGGCAGTGCCGCGGTTCCCACGGCGGCCGCGATTTCAACCGATCTCGAATTCTCGGCGGCGTGGCCCAGCCCTTCGCGCCGCGATGTGAACCTGGAGTTCGCCCTGCCCAGGCGCGGGCCGGCGCGGCTGCAGGTGCGGGATCTTCAGGGCCGGTCGGTGCGCACGCTGCTGGATCACGACCTCGAGGCCGGTCGGCATTCGCTGGTGTGGAACGGCGCGGGAGACGATGGCCGCACCTGCCCCGCGGGGATCTACTTCCTGGAACTGACCTGTGGCGACGCGCGTGCCGTTCGCCGCGTGGCAATCGTGCGTTGACCGCGATCACACCGGGACCCGGGCGCGCGAGGCCGACGTGATCGCGACCTCGAAGTCGCGGGCGATTCCGCTACTCTAGGCGCGGCCGGCGGGGGAATCCCGCCGGGCCGCGCCCATGTACCCCACTCGTCTCGTACTTCTCTTCGCCCTCGCGAACATTCTCGCCGCGCCGGCGCACGCGCGCGCCGCGGGCGGTGGGCGCGCGGCGTGGCCCTCGCATCGCTACGCCATCGAGAGTGCGCGCGCCGACACGCTCTTCCTTCGGAGCCGTACCGCCGGCTACGCGTACCTCGATTCACTGCTCGCCGTGGCGCGGGCCCTGGGCGATCGCGGGCTTGAAGGCGTGGTTCAGGTCGAGCGGGCCACCCAGAAGCTGGTGCTCGAGCGCCGACTCGTCGAAGCCCGCTCGCTGGCGGATCCGTGGACCGCCGAATTCCAGACCCTCCGTGACACCGTGTCGTGGTGCCGCGCGCTGCGCGTCGTGGCTGCCGCCGATCTGTTCTCCGAGCGCTACCATCAGGCCGACCAGGAGTATCAGCAGGTGCTGCGCCTCACCGCAGCGGCGCGACTCCCCGAGCTCGAGGCCTACGCGCTGATCGGGCGCGGCTACGTGGCGATCACCGACGGTCGCTACGCGGACGCGGAGCGAGACTACCGACGTGCGCTGCGGCGGACCGCCAGATTTCCGGACGATCGCGCGGCACGCACCGCTCGCGCCGGACTCGCCAACTCGCTCAATCACCTGGGCCGGGTGGACGAGGCGCGGCGCGAGTACGAGCGCGTGCGCGACGAATCGCGCACGGCCGGCGACGCGCGGAATCTGGCCGACGCGCTCAACGATCTCGGCAATCTGGAATACCTGTACGGCGACCCCGGGCGCGCCGCCGAGCTCTACCGCGAGGCGAGCGGCTTCTATCGAGTCACTGGCGTCTCCGCCGCCGCGATTGTCTGTCGAACCAACGAAGGACGCTGTCTGATGAACCTGGATCGCGTGGACGAGGCCGCCGCGCTGTTCGACAGCCTGGCGGTCGCGACTCGACCGCTCGGCGCCAGTGATGCGCGCGCAATCGTGCTCATCGCTCTGGCCCGCGCGCGAGTCCTGCAGCAACGACCCGCCGAAGCCGAGGCCTCCCTGCGCGCCGTGATCGCGCAGGCCGATTCGATCTCGTTCGACTCGTACCTCGACGCCACTCATGCGCTGTGCTGGGTGATGACCGAGACCGGCCGGCCGGA
>DATKAB010000213.1 GCA_035498555.1 Candidatus Sulfotelmatobacter sp. | reverse complement strand
GCATCGCGCCCGTTCCAGGTGACCTGCGAGCGCCCGGCCGGTTGCCAGGCGTCCAGCAGCGAAGCGACCCGGCGCCCGGTCACGTCGCGGATCTCGATCGCGACGCGTGCGGACTGAGAGAGGCGATAGAACACCGAGGTTGCCACCTGAAGCGGATTCGGCTCGATGGCGAGGATCTCGATCGCGCGGGTGGAGCGAGCTTCCGATTGCACGGCGACGTTGCCCGGGGGCGTGAGCAGATAGATCGCCGGCGCCAGGTAGTCGGCGATCAGCAGGCGGCCGTTGGCGTCGGGCAGAATGTCGGTGGGCCCGGCAAAGCCGGCGATGAAAGGCGAAACGGCGCCGGAAGCCGGATCAATCTTCGCCACGTCGCGCCCGATCACGATCGTGGTGTCGGTCGGGCCGAACTCCGCGAGCAGGATCTGCCCGGCATCGGGCCCGCTCGGAACGAACGCGAAACCGGTCACCGCCGGATGGAAGCCGAGGTTCGAGATCGGCGCGAGCGTCGCTCCGCCGCCGCCCGGCTGGCCGGCGGGCGGAAACTCGCCGCGCGCGCCGACCGGAACCGGCCCGTAGAAGAAATCCGGCGTGTCGATCGGATAGCGATTGCAGGAGGAACAGGTGGTGCAGAGGCTCGCCCCGTTGTCGCTCGTCCACACGTTGCCTATCGGATCCACGCGCAGGCCGAACGGATTGCGGAAACCGTAGGCATAGCGCCGCAGGAGACCGTCGGAAACCGCGGAGTTGATGAAGGTGAGCGAATCGGGCAGCGCGTTGGCGCCCGGCGAATAGTCCACCTGATCGAGGTCGCCGATCCGCGCGATCACGCCGCAATAAATCCGCTCGCAGCTCGGCAGCCCGCCGTCCGAGCGCGTGCCGATGCTGGCGTAGAGCGAGGCGCCGTGGACTTGCAGCTGATCCACCATGTGCTCTTTCAGCGGAATGCCGCGCACGAAATCGACGCGGTCTTCGAAGAAGCCGTCGTGATCGAGATCGCGCAGCCGCGCGATGCGGCCGTCGCCCGCGCGATTGACCGACACGTAGAGATCGGCGTCGCGAAACGCGAGCCCGAGCGGGTAAGTGAGTCCGCTCGCAACGCGATAAGGATTCGAGAGCGTGCCGTCGGCCGCGAAGTCGTAGCGCATCACGTCGCCGCCGTCGGGGCGAACCGCGAACAGGTGCGTGGCGTCGCCGGGCATGAAGGCGAGCTGGCTGATGTTGGCGACCAGGCTGTCGGGCAGCGCCGCGCTGATCACCGCCAGCGCGTAGCCCGCCGGTGGCGCGCCCGGGCTGGCGCGCGCGGCGGTGGCGGCCGAGCTCAGCAGCGCGAGCGTTGCGGCAATTCGGAAGGCCCTCGTACTACCTCCTCACCACGTTCCCGGCCGGCGCGCAAGCCGTTCGCGCTCAGCCGCACGAAGTAGACGCCCGGGCCGACGTGGCGCCGGGCAGGGGCCGGGCTCGGCGGATGCACCGATACGGGCGGGCGCGGGAGCCTGTGTGGGGTGCCGGAATTGTCCCGCCGCGCCCGGAGACGGGCAACGGAAATGTGACAATGTGTGACGCGGGAAATCGAGGGGCGGGCCGTGGTAGCCTCCTTCCCCGCGCTGCACACCGTTCCTTTGGAGCACCCCAGACCTCGGAGGCAGTGATGATCGTGATTCGCGAGGTGATGTACTGCAAGCCTGGCAAGGTCCGCCCGCTGGTCGAGAAGTTCGTCGCCATGGCCAAGCTCGGCGAGAAAATGGGCATGGGCAAGATGCGCGTCATGACCGACGTGAGCGCCGAGCGCTACTGGACGGTGGTCGCCGAAATGGAGACGCCGAGCCTCGAAGCGTTCGAGAAGATGATGGCGGGCCAGATGGATCCGAAGAACGCTGCGGCGGAAAAAGAAATGGAAGAGATCATGAAGGGCTATCACGACCTCGTCGACTCGGGTAAGCGCGAGATCTACAAGGTGGAGGGCTGATTCCGGTGGCGGCGACTCCTTCGAACATGCTGGCGCTCGGCACGCAGCTGCCCTCGTTCACGCTGCCGGACGCGGTGAGCGGTCGTATGCTCTCGTCCCGCGATTTAGCCGGGGCAAGGGCCACGCTCGTGATGTTCATCTGCAACCACTGCCCGTTCGTGAAGCACGTGCTGCCGGAGATCGGGCGCCTCGAGCGCGACTACGCGGGCCGCGGCCTGGCGCTCGTCGCGATCAACTCGAACGACGTGGTCGCGTATCCCGACGACTCGCCCGAACACATGAAGGCGCTGGCGCTCGAGCAGGGCTGGAAGTTCCCGTTTCTGTTCGACGATTCGCAGGAGGTGGCGCGGGCGTTCCAGGCGGCCTGCACGCCCGACTTCTTCCTGTTCGACGCAACGGGCGCGCTGGCCTACCGCGGCCGGATGGACGAGACGCGCCCCAAGACCGAAGCGGTCGCGACCGGGCGCGACCTGCGCGCGGCGCTCGACGCGGTGCTGGCCGGAACGGCGCCCGCCGCCGATCAGCACCCGAGCATCGGCTGCAACATCAAGTGGAAGGTGGTCGCGGCGCCGCATTAGGCGGGTTCCACCGATCCGTGAGTTCCAGCAAACGCTGAAGCCGGCGCGCATCCGCCCGCGCCGGCTTCGCGCGTTCCCGCGAAGGATCGCTGCCCCCTCAGCTCTTGTCGGCGAACACCAGCTTCACAGTTTGAACGGTGTTCTTGTTCTTGTCGCCCGAGAGTCCCACCGTCACGATCGAAATCGTGGGGCCAGCGGACCCGCTGCCCTCCACCTTCACTCCGTATTGCAGCTGGACCGTCAGCTGGCTGAACTTGAGATTCCCCACTGTGGCCGAGCCCTGAACGGCATGCGCGGCCGCCTTGATGGTCTTGACCAGATCGTCGGCCAGAGTCGGCGGCGGAGGGCGCTTCGGTCCCTTTTCCAGCGCAATGAGCGGCGGCGGCAGCTTGTAGGTGAACGTGACTTCGTTGGTCACGTCGTTCTCGTGGGAGGCCCCGATCTTGAAGATGAAGAGCGAGATCGTCCCACCGACCGTGGTTGCCGATGTGGCTTTGAAATCGAAATCGGCCTCGGCAAGTGGAGGCAGCTTCTCCGCGCCGCTCTCGGCTTGATAGCGATCGAGAGCCTTCTGGACCTGATCGATCACTCGTGCAAGAGCGACGGTGTCGGTGGGCGCGGAATCGGCCCACGCCATTCGACTCCCCAAGACCAGCAGCGACGCGGTGATCAGAACGCGAATGCGCATGGCTCCCCCTCCCCGAATGAGTAACGGCGCGAACTCCGGTCCGGCCACGCGCGGGGGGTACTCCGCGGCCGGGCGCATCATAGCCGCCCGACGTTCGCGATCAAGAATTTCGTCAACCATGTCGGAGTCTAGCCGGCTTGATTCGCAAGAGCCGATACCGGATGGCCCTGGACCGTGACAAACTCCCGCTTCGCAGGTTCTGTATTGATGAGGTCGGGGCCCATCTCCGGGCGTCGGCCCCGGCCGTCCTTCCTCGGCGACGACCCCACCACACCCTCCCCGGGAGTCACCATGCCGTCCGCCGTCCGCCGCTCCGCCTGGAAATCCCCCCCGCTTCCACTCACGCTCCTCACCGCGGGCCTGTTCACGATCTTCGCCTCCGGATCGGCCATGGCATTTGGCCTCGGCGTTCGCGTGGACTACCCGGTCGGCCCGAATCCCGCGGCGCTCGTGATGGCCGACATCAACCAGGACAATGCGCCGGACTTGATCACCACCTCCAACTACTATGGCGGGATCATGGTCAGGCTCGGAGACGGTGCCGGAAATTTCGGTCCCTTCTACGCCTACGGTCACGGGAGCGGGACCTATGGTCTCGCGGTGGCCGACCTGAACGGGGATGGCCGGCTCGACGCGGTGTATACGAACGCTTCCGCCAATAATGTCTCGGTTCTGTTGGGCGATGGCGCCGGCGGTTTCGGCCCGAACGCCGACTACGCGACGAGCGCGACTCCCTACTGGGTGGCCATCGTCGATCTCAACATGGACGGCCATCCGGACCTGGTCGTGGCGAACAACAACGGGCAGAACGTCTCGGTGCTGATGGGAATCGGCAATGGCACGTTCGCGCCGCGCGTGGATTATCCGTGCGGCGCTTCGACCTACCCGGTTTCGGTCGCGGCCGGCGACGTGAACGGCGACGGCTATCCCGACGTGGTGGTGGCAAACAGCAACGCCAGTTCGGTGAGCGTGCTGCTGGGGAACGGCCAGGGAACGCTTGCCCCGTTCACATCGTACCCGACCGGCAACGCCCCGTTCAGCGTGGCGCTTGGCGATCTGAATGGTGACGGCCTTCCCGACATCGTGACGTCCTCCTTCTACGCCAGCTCGGTCTCGGTGTTGTTGAACAATGGAACGGGTTTCAATGTGAACGTCGACTACACCGTGCCCAACAACGCGCAATCGATATGCATCGCCGATCTCAATGGCGACGGCCTTCCGGACATCGCGACCACCAGCACGGCGAGCAACGTTGTTTCAGTGCTGGCGAACAACGGCAGCGGAGCGTTCGGCGCGTTCACGAGCTACGCGGTGGGCGCGTACCCGACGGCGGTCGCCGCGGCCGATGTGAACGGCGACGGAGCACTCGACCTCATGGTCGCGAACTACAGCGCCGCTACTGTTTCCATGCTGCTGGGAGCCCAAGAGGCGTTCCCGTTTCCGACCATCTCATACGGCACCGGCGGTTTTCCCCAGGATGTGAAGTTCGCGGACCTCAACGGTGACGGCAGGATCGACATGGTGGTCGCCAACTCGAACTCGAACTCGGTCTCGGTTCTGCTCGGGCTGGGGGGCGGATCGTTCGGTCCGCGAAACGACTTTGCGACGGGCCAGAGTCCCGTCGGAATCGCGGTCGGCGACTTCAACGGCGACGGTCGGCTCGACGTGGCCACCGGGAACAACAATGGGGTGAATCTCTCGGTGTTGCTCGGCAATGGCTCCGGTGGGCTTGGCGCGAAGACCGACTTCGCGACCGCGGTCGCGCCCAAGGGCATCGCGACCGCCGACCTCAACAACGACGGTCATCTGGACCTCGTGGCTCCCTGCGGCTCGGTGGTCTCGGTCCTGCTCGGAACCGGAACCGGCACCTTCGGCGCCAAGACCGATTTCGCGACCGGCACGGGCTCGGCGGGAGTCGCGATCGGCGATTTGAACGGCGATGGCCGGCTGGATCTGGTGACCGCGAACAATGGCGCCGCCACCGTCTCGGTGCTGCTGGGCAATGGCGCCGGATCATTCGGCGCGAAGACCGACTTTGCGGTTGGAACCACTCCGACCTCGGTGGCGATCGGCGACCTGAACGGGGATGGCATTCCCGACGTGGCGACCGCCAACGTCACTCCTGGCACGGTCTCCGTGCTGCTCGGCACCGGCACCGGCACGCTTGCTTCCCGCGTCGACTATCCCGCAGGCGTCGATCCGACCACGGTTGCGCTGACCGACGTTGACGGGGACGGCCGTCTGGACCTCCTGGTCGTCAACGGCGGAACCGGGACGATCTCGGTGCTTTCCGGAAACGGCAGCGGGGCATTCGGGCCGCAGTCGGTCTACGCCTCAACCTCGCACCCCATGGGACTCGCGATCGGCGACCTGAACGGCGATGGCCGTCCCGATCTGGCGACGGTCAGCACGAATTTCAACCAGGTGGTGCTGCTCACCAGCCTGATTCCCACCCGGCTCACGCTGAGTGTCAGCCCGAGCCCATCCATCGTCGGCGGAAGCGTGGTCTATACGGCAAACGTGACGGCGGTTCCCGCCGGTGCCGGGCCGGTCAACACCGGCATCGTGTACTTCAGCGACGGCACGACCCGCATGCAGGGCGCGTTTGTACACAACGGAGTAGCTGCCGTCTCGCAGCCTGCGTCCTTCCTCGGCGATCGGACGATCGCCGCCTTCTACGGCGACAACATCCGCTACCTGAACAGCATTTCGGCGGCGCGAAACCTGCGCGTGGCGTCGAGCGGCGGTCCCTTGATCACCGGCATCACCGACATCCACCCCGACCAGGGCGGTCAGGTGCGACTCCAGTTCGCGGCCAGCGCATTCGACTACTACGGTTCACCCACGCCGATCACCCAGTACTACGTCTATCGCCGCGGCGGCGTGCCGGCGATCCTGGCGCAGCCGGGCGGTGAGGCGCGGCTGGTGGCCACGTCCCCGGCGGTGACGCCGGCCGCGCCCGCCCATGCCGAGCTGGCGGGCTGGGATTTCCTTTCCACGATCGCCGCCACCACCGACGGTCCCTACCTCGCGGTCGTTCCCACGCTCGCCGACTCGAACGCGTCGGGATTCCATCGCACCACCTTCATGGTGCGCGCGGCGACGGCCACGCCCGGCGTGTTCTACGATTCGCCGCCCGATTCGGGGTACTCGGTCGACAATCTGCCGCCCGCCCCGCCTGCGCCGTTCCTCGGCGCCTACGCCGGCGGCGCGACGCATCTTCACTGGGGCGGCAACACCGAGCCCGACTTCTGGTACTACCGCGTGTATCGTGGCGCTTCTGCCGGCTTCACGCCTTCGCCCGGCAATCTGATCGCCACGCGCAGCGACACCGGCTACGTCGACGCGGGCGCCGCCGGCGGCTACTACAAGCTCTCGGCAGTGGACGTGAACGGCAACGAGAGC
>DATKAB010000212.1 GCA_035498555.1 Candidatus Sulfotelmatobacter sp. | reverse complement strand
GCGCTCGCCGCCAAGAAGTCGTCGGCGCCGGCCAAGGCCGCCGCGCCGGCGGCACCGGCCGGCCCGAACTATCAGGCCGCGATCGACGCGGCGTTCGCCAAGTACAAGGATACGCACGAAGGCAAGAACGCCGACTACATTCCGGCGCTCGCCGCGGTGGATCCGAACGTGTACGGCGTGGCGCTGGTGACGGTCGACGGAAAGGTGTTCACCGCCGGCGACCTCACCACCCAGGTCTCGATCCAGTCGATTTCCAAGGTCTTCACCATGGCCCGGGTGATGGAGGAGCAGGGGCCGGATGCCATCCTCAACAACATGGGCGTGGACGCGACCGGTCAGGCGTTCAACTCGATCGTCGCGATCGAGCAGTACAAGGGCGCCGAGATGAACGCGATGGTCAACCCCGGCGCCATTACCGCGACCAGCATGGTGAGCGGCGCCACTCGCGACGAGATCTGGAACAAGATCCTCGCCTGGTACGGCGACTTCGCGGGCCGGCAGCTGACCGTGCTGCAGGACGTGTTCAAGTCGGAGTCCGACACGAATCAGCGCAATCAGGCGATCGCGATGCTGATGTACGCCTACGGTCACATCAAGGCCGACCCGCTCCAGGCGTGCGACATCTACACCGAGCAGTGCTCGGTGGGCGTGACCGCCAAGGACCTGGCCGAGATGGCGGCGACGCTCGCCAACGGCGGCAAGAACCCGATTACCGGCAAGGTGTGCATGAACAGCGCCAACGTTCCCAAGGTGCTGGCGGTGATGGCGACCGCGGGCCTCTACGACGACTCCGGCAAGTGGCTCTATCGCACCGGACTTCCGGGCAAGAGCGGCGTGGGCGGCGGAATCATCGCCGTGTCGCCGGGCAAGTTCGGCATCGCGGTGGTGTCGCCGCCGCTCGATGCCGCCGGCAACAGCGTCAAGGCGCAGAACACGATCGCCGACGTTTCGAACGCCGTCGGCGGCAATCCGTACTGGGAGAAGGTGCACTAGTTCAACGCGCTTGGGTCCATCCGACGCCCGCCTCGTCGACCGGCCGCACCCCGGCCACGGCGGGACGGGCGCTGGCATTCATGCAGGACAGATGATCTCCGTTCGTGCCCCGTCGCGGTACGATCGATCGAGAGAGGAACCGGAACATGCAAGGCAACTCGATTCGCAGCAGCGCCGCGAAGCGATGGGGCGCGGTCATGATGATTGCGCTCGCTGGCTTCGCCCTGGTGTGCGGCGCAGGCTCGGCCCACGCCGCGAAGAAGAAGTCGTCCGCGCCGGCCGCGGCGGCGCCGGCCAAACCGGCGGCGCCGGCCACGCGCACCGAGCACGACCTGCTCGGGGAGAAGCAGGTGCCCGCGGATGCGTACTACGGGATTCAGACCGCGCGCGCGCTCGAGAACTTCCAGCTCTCGGGCGTTCCCATCAATCGCTACCCGGGATACATCGAAGCCTGGGCGATCGTGAAGCTGGCCGCGGCCCGCGCCAACACCGCGGTGGGCGCGATGAAGCCCGAGCGGCTGGCCATGATCGAGAAGGCGTGTCAGGCGGTGCGCGACGGCAAGTATCTCGACCAGTTCCAGGTGGACTGGTACCAGGGCGGCGCCGGCACCTCGACCAACATGAACGCCAACGAGGTGCTGGCCAACATCGGACTCGAGATGGGTGGACACAAGAAGGGCGAGTACCAGTACCTGGAGCCGCACGACGATCTCAACATGTCGCAGTCGACCAACGACTCGTACCCGACCGCGATCAAGGTGGCGTTGCTGCTGCGCAACGACAAGCTGATCGCCGAGCTGACGCAGCTCGCCGCCTCGTTCCGCGCGAAGGGCGACGCCTATCTCAAGATCGTGAAGATGGGGCGCACCGAGCTGCAGGACGCGGTGCCGATGACGGTCGGCCAGGAATTCCACGCCTTCGCCGCCTCGATCGAGTCCGAGATCCAGAACTTGAAGGAAGCCGAAAAGTCGCTTTACTCCGAGAACATGGGCGCCACCGCCATCGGCACCGGCATCAACGTGCCGAATGGCTACGACGTCAAGTGCGCCGAGGAGCTGGCGAAACTGACCGGCAAGCCGATCGTTCCCGCGAGCGACATGATCGCCGCCACCTGGGACCAGCAGGGGTTCGTGGTCTACTCGTCGGCGCTCAAGAGCACCGCGATCAAACTTTCCAAGATCGCGAGCGACCTGATTCTGCTCACCTCGGGTCCGCGCGCCGGCCTGTCCGAGATCAACCTGCCGGCGATGCAGCCCGGCTCATCGATCATGCCGGGCAAGGTCAACCCGGTGGTCCCCGAGGTCGTGGGCGTCGTCGCGTTCCGCGTCATGGCCAACGACGTTGCCGTGACGCTGGCCTCGCACAGCGGCCAGCTCCAGCTCAACGCCTACGAACCGCTCAATGGCCTCGCGTGCATCGAATCGCAGCATCTGCTCTTCAACGTCTCCAAACTGTTCCGCACCCGATGCGTGGACGGCATCACGGTCAACGAGAAGGTGCTGGAGCACTACATGGAGACCACGGTGGGCATCGTGACCGCGCTCAATCCCGTGATTGGCTATGACAAGGCCACCGAGCTGGCCAACGAGGCCTACAAGAGCGGTAAGGGCATTCTGGAGGTGATTCGCGAGAAGAAGGTGCTGACCGAGGATCAGATCAAGGACCTGCTCGATCCCATCAAGCTCACCAATCTCGATCCCACCAAGTACAAGGAGTGACGGAGAGGTCATGCGAGGAGAAACATTCATGAAAGCGTCCCGAATTATCGCCGCGGCAATCACCGCGGCCGTCGTCGTCGCCGCCTCGGCCTGCGCCGAGAACGCCGCGTCCGGAAAGAAACCCAAGGTCATCATCCTCGCCACCGGCGGAACCATCGCGGGCTCCGCCGCCTCGCAGACGTCGGCGGGTTACCAGTCCGGCGCGGTTGCCGTCGACGCGCTGATCGCGGCGGTCCCGCAGCTCAAGGACATTGCTGACGTCAGCGGCGAGCAGATCGCCAGCATCGGCAGTCAGGACATGAACGACGAGGTCTGGCTCAAGCTCGGCAAGCGCGTGAATCAGTTGCTCGCGAAGCCCGACGTTGCGGGCATCGCGATTACGCACGGCACCGACACCATGGAAGAGACCTCGTATTTCCTGAACCTGGTCGTGCACAGCGACAAGCCGGTGGTCTTGACCGGCTCGATGCGGCCCTCGACCGCGATGAGCGCCGACGGACCGCTCAACATCTACAATGCGGTGGCGATCGCGGCCGATCCTAGCGCCCGCGGCCGGGGCGTGCTGGTCACGGTCGACGACGACATCCACTCGGGCCACGACATCGTGAAGACGCACACCACCGATGTCGGCACCATGGCCTCGGGCGAAGCCGGTCTGGTCGGCGCCACCCTATTCGGCAAGCAAACGTGGTATCGCTCGCCCGCTTCCGTCCACACCGCGAAAAGCGAGTTCAACATCGACAACGTGAATGCCTTGCCGCGCGTCGACATCATCTACGCCCACGCCAACATGTCGCCCGACATCATCACCTCGGCGGTGCAGAATGGCGCCAAGGGGTTGGTGATCGCCGGCGTCGGCGACGGCAACATGACCGCTCCCGCCGTCGAGGCGGTGAAGGCCGCGATCGCCAAGGGTTGCGTGGTGGTGCGCTCGTCGCGCACCAACGGCGGCATCATCCGACGCAACATCGAACTGAACGACGATCAGCTCGGGACGGTCGCCTCGATGGAGCTGAACCCGGCCAAGGCGCGCGTGCTGCTGCAGCTCGCTTTGCTCAAGACCAAGGACGCGAAGACCATTCAGGGCTATTTCGACCGGTACTAGACTCTCGACTGCATGACATCGACCGCGGGCGCTGCTCAGATCGAGCGGCGCCGGCGCTCCTGTCGGGGCCGACAAGGAATTCAAGTGACTCGCACGAACCCGACGCTGCCCGCTCCCGACGAGATGACGAGACACCGGGTCCGCGGGCTCAGATGGCTCGTTCCCCGGGGCGCCGGCGTCGGTCTTGCGTGGGTGATCCTGATGCTGGCCTCGCCCCCCGCGCGAGCGCAGGAGCTGGCGCCCGCGGCGGGCGCTACGATCGACAGTTCGATCGAGGCCGCCGAAGCGGAGGAGCCGGTTCCCCCGAAAGACCAGAAGTTGATGCATTGGAGCGACTACATCAGCGAGGATTTCCTCTTCCACTTCGGATACAACGCCATGTACGACCTCGTCGGGTACGACCAGGATCCCGGCAGCGTCGACCAGTGGGGCGAACTGAAGGACGATTCGAAATGGCGTGACTTCCGGCTGCTCGCCTCCGCAAAGTTCCCCAGGTCCAGGCGCATCATCGAAGGGAAGGCCGGGTACATGTACGACGGCCTCAACGACAAATGGCTATGGCGGGAGACCGGCATCGTCGTAGCGGTCCCCGAAATCTGGGGGCACCTCTTCATCGGCCGCACGAAACTGGGCGCTTCCATGATCAAGCACATGTCCGGGGCGTCGATCATGGGGTTGGAGCGCGCCGAGATCGAAGACATGACCATCCCGATCCAGAACGACGGCATCCGGTGGATGGGCTACCTCCCGAAGCAGAGCCTGGTCTGGAACTTCGGGTATTTCAATCAGACGCTCCTCAAGAATCCCCTCTATCCGTTCATGGACCAGCAGTACGCCGCGCGCGTGGCCTGGCTGCCGATTCTTTCCGAACGGGACGGGAAGGTGCTGCATCTTGCCGCGAATCTCACGTACGGCAATCCGAAAGACGACAAGACTCAGCTCAAGGCCAAACCGGAGGCGACCACCGCACCCTATTTCCTCGACACCGGGGTTTTCCCCGCCGAGCATGAGAGGGTGATCGGTCCAGAGGTGTGGTACCGGGACAACTCGTGGCTGTTCGGAGGCGCGTACTACTTCGTGAAGACCGAAGCCTCCGCCGGGGATCATCAGTTCGATGGCGGCGACGCGTGGGTGTCGTGGCTCATGACCGGCGAGGTCCGAAGGTACAACACCCGCGGTGCGCTGTTCGACTTCGTCTACCCGAAGAGGTCGATCTTCAATGGCGGAACGGGAGCCTTGGAGGCGACCATCCACGCCACTTACACGGACGCCAACAGCGGGTCGATTCAGGGCGGCAGGTTCTGGAGAGTGACGCCGACGTTCGCCTGGTACCCCTCCTACGAGTTCCGGGTCACGATCGGATACGGCTACGGCGTGCTGGACCGGTTCGGCACAAGCGGCGCGACGCACTTCTTCCAGGGCCGAATTCAGTTCATGCTCTGACCCGATCGAACGAGCGAGCCGTCACGCTCCCGTTCGGAGCGTTGCTCCCACCCGCGGCGCCGCCCGGACCGATCTCAGCGCACCAGCAGCGCCCGGCGGGTGACCGACCTCTGACCCGCCTGCAGCCTGACGACGTAGAAGCCCGGCGGAAGCCCCGACAGCTCATCGAGCGAGGTCACGTGGCGGCCGGCGGTTAGCCCGGTCAGCTCGCGTTTCAGGGCAGATCGGCCGGCGATGTCCACCAGCTCGACCGAAGCGGTCTGGGCCTCCGGCAGGCTGAAGGCCAGCGTGAGCCGCGGCCCGGTCACGGGATTCGGCTGAATGGGCTCGAGCGCCAGCGTTCTCGGCAGTTCGAGCGGAACCTCGACCCACGACTCGGGCCCGTAGGCGGTCGCTCCGTTCGAGTCCCAGCCGAGGCGATAGTCGTAGCGCGTTCCCGCAGTCACATCGCGATCGGTGTAGTCGAGATAGCCCGAGCCGTCCGCCATGACGGTGGTGCGCTCCTCCCAGGGCGTCTCGCGAGTCCTGCGAAAGACTCGCGCGGGCTGGGAGCGGCGACCATCCGCCAGCCAGCGCAGCGACACCTCGCCGTTCGATGCGTCGCTTCGCACCAGCGAGGCCAGCGCCGGCACGACGGCGTCGGTCACGTAATAGATCTCGCCCGAGAGCGCGGAGGGGCCGCCTTCGCAGTGCTGCGTGAACGTCGACCAGAAGGTCGAGAGATTGCCGAGCGGATCGAAGCCGATCGCCTTCACGGTGAAGGTGCCGGTCGACGTGTTGCACCCGCGACCGTCGCCGGAGACGTCGAGCCCGGGATTTCCTGTTCCATTGAAACGCATCGTGCCCGGGTAGCTCCCGGGGGCGAGCACCTGACCGTAGGGCGCCGAGAAATCGAGGTAGAACCAGTCCTGACCGCCGGTGACGGACATGTTGACGTAGCCGGGGCTTCCGTATCCTGAAAATGTCGCATTGGCGGAGGTGAAATGGTAGGTCGCGCCACCGCCGATGTAGTCGCCCGGGTCGCTCGCCATGTTGAGGAACGTCGGATTGAGCACGTGGATGTTGGTGATCGAGGTGGCCATCTCACCATGCGCGCTGTGGGCCGTGAACGTCACGGGGACCACGATCGCGGGGGGCCCGGGAGCATGCCAGGCGAGCGTGCCCGTCCCGTCGCCATGGTCTACGAACTGCGCGCCGGCCGGCACCCCCGCAGCCGAGAGGGTCACGCCGAAACCGCGCGTGTCGTGCGCGGAGACGTCGAACGCGAGCGGCACGCCCGGCGGCGTGAAAGCGTCGGCGGGAGAGCCGACGTAAACCGCCGTGTCCACGTTGATTCGAATCTCGGCCAGCAATTTGGGAGCGATGCCCTCGCAGTGCTGCTCGAGCGTGGCCCACAGTGAAGAGACGTCGGAGTTCGAGTCGAACGTCACGCTGCGCACCTGGAAGGAGCCCGTCAGCGTGTTGCATCCGCCCGAGTTCGCGGTCACCGACAGGCCGGGGTCGTTGGCCGCCTGGAATGGATAGCGCGTCGCGTTCAGGTAGATGCCGGGCTGAAGCGCTCGCGCGTAGGGCGGCAGCAGGTCGAACATCCAGCTCTGCCCGGATCCGTTGAACGTGACCTCCGCCCCGCGGCCCTGCAGCGCATGCAGCGTGAAGGCGCCGTCGGCGTGGGTGAAGTGGTGGCTCTGGCCGCCGCCGATGTAGTCGCCGGGATCGCTGGCGATGCTGATGAGATCCGCGCCAAACGCGTGGATCGTGGTCGCGCCGACGGCGGTCTTGCCGGCGGTGTCGCGGGCGTGGAACACGATCACGAAGTCTCCGGCGCTGGCGGGACCGGCCGGCCAGTCGAAGGTGCCGGTGCCGTTTCCGTGATCGACGAACGTCGCGCCCGCGGGCGGCGAGTCGAGCGAGAGCTGAGTCGGTAGCCCGCCGGCATCCACCGCCGAGATGTCGAAGTGGACCGGGGTGTGGACCTGGACCGTGAAATCGGAGGGCGACACGACATACAGCGAGGTGTCGGCGTTGATGCGGATCTCGCCGCTGAGCTTCGGGATTCCGTTCTCGCAGTGCTGCTCGAACGTCGCCCAGAACGAGGTGACGTTGTTGCTCGGGTCGGTCGTGATCTGGCGGACGATGAAGAGTCCCGAGAGCTGATTGCATCCTCGCCCGTTGCCCGAGATGTCGAGCCCCGGCTCGGTGCTGGCCTGGAACGGATAGCGATGCGCGCCGACATAGGCGCCCGGCGTCAGGTCGTGGCC
>DATKAB010000211.1 GCA_035498555.1 Candidatus Sulfotelmatobacter sp. | reverse complement strand
GGCGAAGGATTGTTCTTCGCGACACTGCAGGGGCCGGGCAAGGTGTGGCTCCAGTCGCTGCCGTTCTCGCGCCTGGCCTCGCGCATCTACGCCGCCGCGCCTCAGACCGGAGGGCGCCGGCGTGAAGAGGGCTCGATCCTGGGCGGGCTCGGGAACCTGCTCGACGGGGACGGGCAGTAGCGTCTAGAGAAACCCGCCCTCTCGCAGTTCCGCATCCGACAGCGTGCGGCGCGCGCCGGAGTCGAGCGCGAAGCCGGCGGCTGCGACCGTTCGATCGCGCAGCCCGCGCCGCCAGACCTGAACGACGATCCAGTGCGAGCCGTCATCCTGAGCTTCTCTCCAGCTGGCGGCCGACATCCACTCGTCGGCGATCCGGATCTCCTCGTCGGCCCGCGCGGGAAGCTGGTCGAGCGCCTCGAGATCCCAGGCGAGCAATTCGCCCACCCGTTCGCGCACGAATTTCGAGGCGGCCTGGCTGAGCTCGATGTCGTGGCTCGCGGCCGGGCCGGCTTTTCCCCTCTTGAGCAGCAGCCATGAACTCCGCATCGAGAGAATCACCATCGGGTAGCCGGCATAGGCCCGCATCAGCGCCCAGTCCTGTGCGGCGTGCGACGCGTCCCCGCGCTCGGGGTGCAGGATCACCGCGCCCAACCACAGCATGAGCGGGAGCATGACGGCGGCGTAGACGAACATCGCGCCGGCGATGAGGTAGAGCTTCACCTTGATCGAGCGCGAGAAGTGATCGGTGGCCGCCGCGACGCACATGACTCCCAGCACGCAGATCGCGGGCCACCAGTTCCACGGCTTGAACTCGTAGTAGCTCGTGGGGTGTCCCGCGGTCTGCAGCCGCACCGCGAGGAACGTGTACGCCAGCACGATCAGCACCAGCAACCAGACGCGGCTCTTTTCGAGAGGGATGAAGTAGAACACGGGTCGCCTCCGGCAACGATCGTCCTACTGACGGGCCGACCAGTACTCGTGCCACACGAACCCGAGCCCGCCCGCCATCCCATCCACGATCGCCTTCCGGATGGTGAGATTGGTAACGGCCCCGAACGCCGCCTCCGGTGCAATGGCCGCGACGACGCCCACTGCGAAGCCGATCATGAATTCGTCGCCATAGTGCTCGAGTTCGGCAGCGTTCTCGCGCGCGACGGCCGCGAGTTCGGCGTAGTACTCCGGGCCGTGGACCGGCGCATACGTCCACGTCGCATCGGGCGGGGCGCCATAGCCGAAGATGTCCAGACAGCTGGTCCAGCCGTCTTCGCCGGCGAGCGTGGACGCCAGCCCAGTCAGCATCACGCGCTGATTTCCGAACGTCGCCGATGGAGCCGGCGAGCCACTGAATGTTCCGACGATCGCGATGGCGGGATCGTCCGGAGTGTCCACGAACAGGATCGAATCCGACGCGGCGTGCTCGATCAGCCCGCCGCCCACCTGAGTTTGGAAGAGCGTCGCGGGCACGGATTCGTGCGTACAATCCGTGTACGTCGGGCCTCCGCAGACCTCGGCATCAACATACAGATCGAGCCGGCGGGTTGAGACGAAAATGTAGGCCTCGGCCTGGTTCAGCTCGAGCCCGGGCTTCTGATAGCCGAGCAGCACCATCGAGTATCCCGGCAGAATCTTCAGTGAATCGAGCTCCTGACGCCGAATGTAGCCCCGCGACGCGAAGGCCGCCTTTGCGGCAACCACCGCGGGCAGCGAGTCCACGTGCGCCAGCAATTCCTGCGGAGTGATGTCGGGACCGAGCGGCAGGCTGCCCTTGCCGCCGTGCCAGTTGGCCGGAGCGAACGCCGGCGCCCCGTTGTCGGGCGGTGCATCATCCGACGGCATCCGCGCGACCCGATCGCGGGGCCTGCGTTCCGCCGACAACGGTGACGACTTCGTTGTCGGATTGAGCGGCCCGTTGCCGCAGCCGGGCAGGCCTACCTGTGAGACGAGAAACAGCGCGCTGGTGAAGACCCGAGCGAATTTCGAGATCCGAATGCCGAACATGCGCTCCCCCTTCTCCGGGGGGCCGCTCGAGCCCTCTACACGTTCGGTGCCAGATGGGGGCGTTCGCCTGACTTACCTCTCGACCACCACCGCCCGCGTCACGACGCCCTCGCTCGCCCGCAGCCGCACGAAGTAGAGCCCGGGGCTGGTGCGCGCGCCACCATCGTCGCGCCCGTCCCACACGATTTCGTGCGGGCCGGCGGTCGCGGCGGCCGAGTCGAGGCGTCGCACCCGCCGCCCGACCAGATCGAACACGCCGAGTTCGACCGCTTCGGCGCGCGGCAGCGAGAAGCGCAGCGTTGCGGCGCCGGAGGTCGGATTGGGCGACGGCGTGTCGAGGCTGAAGCCACGCGGCAGATTGCCGAGCGCCACGTCACTCGCCGCCACCTGAAGCACCGGATAGTCCTCGGTCTCGCCGCCGGCGAAGTAGCCCGGCTGGCCCGAACGCGGCGGTGGCGCCGAGCCGCGCCACGGGAAATCGTCCGACACCGGCACCTGCGTGAGCGTAATGCGCATCCACGAGGCACCCGCGAACGGGCCGCACGGAAACAGCGGCGAGGTCTTGTGATTGCAGCCGGGGGAGAGCGTCACCGGTGCATTCTTCACCGCCCACTCGGGCGCGCACGAGGTGGGCGTGAACGTTCCGCACGCCACCACGTCGTTCCAGTCGCCGTCGTGGTTCCAGTCCACCAGAATGTTGAGGAACACCGGAACGGGTGACGTCGCACAGGCCCAGGCGTCGTAGTTGATCGCCCATTGCTCGCACACCGGCATCTTGGGGGTGACGTCGATGCCGGCGTCGCCGTCGCCGGGCCGCTCATCCACGCCATAGTTCAGGCCGTTGGTCGCGAGCTCGTACTCGTAGATCGTGACTCCGGGCGAACAAACGCTCACCTCGCTCGGAACGATCGCCGGCGTGGGCCCCACCTTCTCGGTGCCGTCGGCTTCGGAGTCCACCGCCAACCCCGGCGAGGTCGCGGGCCCGCAGCCGAACCCGAAATAGAACGGATCGAACGCGGTGGCGACGTGCTCGACGTAGCCGGTCGGCCCGGGCGGCGTGCTCAATGCCGCGCCGCAATCGATGGTCTGATTTCCGGGCGGCGTGTCGGTGATGCAGGTGGGGAAGTGGCCGGGCGCGCCGCTCCCGTAGGCGGCGATCCCTTCGGGCGCGTCGCCGAAATCGGCGTAGGGATGGCCGCAGATGTCGGGCTCACAGTTCTTCGACGGATCGCGCACGCCGACGAGTCCGCTCGCTCCAATTTGCTGGGCGAAAACGGCGACGTTGGACGCACGCTGATCCTGCCAGCCGATGATCGCGCCGCCCGCGCCGTCGGTGGTGCCGATCGGCGCCACCTGCGCGCCGGCTGCGGTCGAGACGGCGTTGCCGTCGATTCCCCACAGCAGTGTGCCGGTTCCGGTCACGCGTCGCGCGAAGATATCGATGTTGCTCTCGTCGATGCGGCGGTCGTCCCAGAAGAAGATCGCGCCGCCGCGCTGATCGGAGATGCCGCCCATGAAGAGCTGGCGGCCCGGCGCACCGCACACCAGCAAGTCGCTCGCGCCCCAGGTGAGACTTCCGAGGGCGTCCAGGTGTTGAGCGACGATATTGTCGGCAAAGGCGCCGCCGTCGTAGGCCTGCCAGCCGATGATCGCGCCGCCCAATCCGTCGGAGATGATCACCGGGCTGGAATTGTTCAGGTCGGGCGCTTGAGAAGCCTTGACGCCGTTGGCGGTCCACAGCGGCACGCCGGTGAGGGAGATCGCCTGAGCGTAGATGTCGATCACCGGGTAGCTGCGCGTATCGGTCCACGCGATCAGCATGCGGCCAAGGTCCGACGTGACGGTGGTGAACGACTGGTCGTCGGGCAGCACGCACACCGCGAGTCCATTGGCCGGTAGCCACGTCTGGCCGCCGGCCACCGGCTCGAGGTGCTGGGCACGAACGTCGCCCGTGCCGCTCACGTAGTCGTCCCAGCCGACGAACAGCCCGCCCGCACCATCACCCGCGATCGAAGGCCGGACCTGCTGGCCCGGCGTGACGACCACCGGGACTCCGTTCGGCGCCCAGAGCGGCGCGCCGGCCGCGTTCAAACGCTGAGCGAAGATGTCGGGTGCGAAATCGACGTTGCCGCGCGAGTCCTCCCACGCGATCAACATGCCGCCCGAGCCGTCGCGAACGATCTTCGGATTCTGCTGATCGCCGACGACGTTGGTCAC
>DATKAB010000210.1 GCA_035498555.1 Candidatus Sulfotelmatobacter sp. | reverse complement strand
GAGCCCGCCGGTCCAGGTCATGCGCCGGTTGGGCACGACGCCGGAAACTCTTGGCGTGAAGACCATGCTCGTCCCCGGAGCATGCACGCGGAGCGTTGCACCCTCTCGAATGTCACCCTCGATGCGAGCCACCGTCGAGTTCCAGGCGGGGAAGGCGCTCGCGTCGGTGAGCATGGCCCAAATGCGTTCGGCCGGGGCCCGCACGTTGACGCTCACCTCGCAAGCCAGTGAGAACGCCCCATGAGTCTGGGCCGTTGCGGGCTCCGTCATCTCCCGTCCCCCAGCTCTCCCGGACGCCCGAGCTTCTCCGCCGATTGCCGCTTCCGCGTCTCGGCCTTCATGGTTCTCTCCGCGTCGGACTCGGGCGGCAACGAATGCCGCAGGGCGAGGACGATCAGGATGCCGCTGAGCAACGCCATGGCCAGAAAGGCTTCCGCCACCCATGGCGCCATGTGCCACAGGGCCGCCACGATGCCCGTCGTCGTGAGCGCCAGGCTCAGCGCGGCCATCGCCAGCGCATAGCCCAGCGTCACGCGCACGCTTCGCTTCTTCGCGGATTCCCGCTGGCTCGGGGCGGGCAAGTGGGCGTGGATGTCGCGGAACCCCGCTTCCTCGAAGGATTGGAGCGTCAGGCTCTCGAGCCCGATCTCTTCGACGTCCTTGCTCAGCCTCAGCAGCACGATGCCCGCGACCTCGAGCGGCAGCGCGCAGGCAAACGAAGTGACTGAGATCAGCACGGTGCGGTCGGTCGGCCCCACCGTAATGAGGGCGGCGATGACCACGAGATTCAGCGCGATCAGCCCGCCAAAGATCCACGTGCCGACGACCACCAGCCAGGATCCGGCTCGCTCGAGCAGAAGCGACAGGCCGTGGATGGCGAGTCGGCCCTGCTCGGCCTGATCCGGAAGAGGCGTCATCCGATCACGCTCAGGAAGGGGTCGGCGGCCTCTCGCTTCGATTCGGCGGCGGCGCGGAGCGCCAACCGCAGAAGTCGACGCTATGCCGGGGCCGGGGAGGCGTCAACTCGTGCCGGCTCGCGGCGGACGCCGATGAGACAGATTCGCCCACCCGGGCCGTGACTTTCTCGCGCCTCGTGCGTTTGCGAGGGGGAAGGGACGACTCGTCTCCTCATGTGCCCCGTCCGACTCGCCCCAAGCCCGAGGGAGGCCGTCATGCCCGGAATCCTCGCCACTCGCGCCTGCGCCACCCTGCGCGGGGTCGCCGCGCTCGCGGCCGCGGGCCTGTTCTCGTCTCTCCCGGCCGGCGTGACGCGGGCCGATATCACACCCCTCCTGAACACCTCCTCGGTCGTCTCGGCCTCCTGGGTTGGCCCGATCAAGGACACCCAGGTCCAGACTTCCCCCCTCGGGCCGCCCGACCCTTGGAACGGCAGCGTGTTCTCGAACGTCACCGACGGCCCTGACTACGCCTACGGAACCATGTTCATGAGCTTTTCGGCGACCACGACGGGACTGCGCGTGTTCAGCGGCGGCTCCGCCACCTCGAATCAGGTCGGCGTCAACGCGGGTGCGGCGAATCTCGATCTGTTCATCATCGTGAACAAGGTCCAGAACGCCACCATCTTGACGACGCTCACGCTTCACGATCTGAGCGGGAGCGCCGGCGCGATCCTGTTTCCATTCGACGTGCACGGCAATCCGCCCTACCAGACGCTGGCCGAGACCTGGGGCACCACGAATTTCACGGGCCGCATTCCGCCGGGGACCTATCTCGTGGACGCCTGGGCGAAGTACGACTCGACCAGCGCGGCGAGCGGGACCTCGCCGACGTTTTCGATCGACGCAGACTTCGTCGACTGCCCCAATCCGCTGGTGACTTCGCAGCCCACGCCGCAAACGACTCCAGTCGGCTCCACCACCCACTTCAGCGTGGGCACGAGCAGCCTCGCCGTCTCGTCGGTCACCACCGGCTCCACGTTCCAGTGGCGGCGGAACCTGGTCAATCTCTCGGACGGCGGCAGGATCTCGGGCGCGACCACGAACCATCTGGTCATCTCGAACACCGCCTACGCCGACTCGGGTTCCTACGACGTGGTCGTCACGCAGGGATCGATCGTCGAGCCGAGCAGTCTCGCGAAGCTCACGGTGACTTCCGGGAACAGCGGCGTTCCCGTGGCTGGCATCAGCGGGCTCCAGATGGATCTGCCCGCGCCGAACCCGGCGCACGGCCGAACGCGCGTGAGCTTTGCGCTCCCGGCGGCGATGCCGGCCGAGCTTCAGATCCTGGACGTGAGCGGGCGCGTCGTAAAGACGCTGCTTCCCTACGGCATGTTCGACGCCGGCCCGCGGTCCTCGGAGTGGGACGGGACGACCGAGCGCGGTTCGCGGGCCCCCTCCGGCATCTACTTCATCAGGCTCAGCACGGCGGCGACCCAGATCGTGAGGCGCGTCGTGAACCTGGCGTCGTATTGAGCCGGAAGCTCGCGACTCACCGCCCCACGAGAATCACGGGCGAGCCGGGCCGAATCGCGTCTCGGAGATCTCGGTTCAGTGCAGGAAGCGCCACAGGGCCCGGCCTCCGGCCGGATCGGGCACCCGCCGCACGCGGACCTGATAGACGCCCTCGATCAGCGCTTCATCGATCCCTTCGTGGTTCTCCCCCACATGGACCACCTGTCCGCGCGAGAGCACGATCAATCGGTCTCCGCTCTCGAGCGCGAGGCCGAGGTCGTGCAGCACCGCGACGACCGCGACGCCCCTGGCCGCCAGGTCCCGGGCCAGGCGAAGCATTTCGAGCTGATGTTTCACGTCCAGCCCCGCGGTGGGTTCATCCAGGAACAGCGCTCGGGTGGGCTCCGGCACGTCGATCTGGGCCAGAACCCGTGCAATCTGGATCTTCTGGCGCTCGCCCGCCGAGAGCGTGGAGAACCGTTGATTGCGGCGCGGCACCATGTCGACGGCAGCGAGGGCCGCGTCGATCGCGGCCCGGTCCCGCGCGCTCGGAGCGACGCGGTAATGAGGGTAGCGTCCCATCTCGACCACCTCGCCGGCGGTGAGCGGAAACGCCGGCTCGGCGTGCTGGGAGAGCACCGCGCGCCGGCGCGCCAGCTCGAGCGTCGACAGCGCGGAGATCGGCCGGCCCGAGTAGAAGACCTCGCCGCGAGCCGGGCGAAGCAGCCCGGCCGCGATGCGCAGAGTGGTCGACTTGCCCGCGCCGTTGGGTCCCAACAGCACCGTCAGGGCGCCGGCTGGGAAGTGGAGATCGAGCCCGTCGAGAATGGAGCGACCTCCCGCCGAGTACGCGACGTCGCGCAGCTCAATCATCCGCGCTCCCGGTGGCCGCCCGCTGGGCGCGCAACAGCAGCAGAAGGAACACGGGTGCTCCCACCACCGCGGTGATCACGCCGATCGGCAGCTCGCCCGGCCGGATGACGAGTCGTGCCGCGACATCGACCCAAAGCATGAACGAAGCGCCGAGCAGCGCGGAGGCTGGCACCAGGAATTCGTGGTTCGAGCCGCGGATCAGGCGCAGCGCATGCGGCACGACCAGGCCGACGAACGCGATCACGCCGACGGTCGCGGTCGCCGCCGCCACCATCATCGTGCACAGCACCAGCAGGCGGCGCGTGAGCCTGCGAACGTCGACTCCCAGCGCCAGGGCTTCGTCCTCGCCGAGCATCAGGGCGTTGAGCGACTTGAGATCGGGGGCGATGCCGACCCAGCCGACGCCGGCCGCCAGCGCCACGATCAACACGGAGGACCAGCTCGCCGTGGTGAACGTGCCGAGGCTCCAGAACGTAATGTTGCGCGCCTGCGGATCCCTGGCGAAATAGGAGAGCAGCCCACTACCCGCATTGCAGGCCGCGTTGATCGCAATTCCCGCGAGCAGCAGGGTGAACACATGGAGCCTTCCAAACGACGCGGCCACTCGATAGGTGAGGAGCGTGGCGCACAGCGCCCCGGCGAACGCCACGACCGGCAACGCCAACAGTCCCCAGGACGCCCCGGGCGCGAACACCGGAACGCCGAACACGAACACCAGCGCGGCGCCGAACGCCGCTCCCGCCGAGGTGCCGGTGAGACCCGGTTCCACGATCGGATTGCGAAACAGCCCCTGCATCACCGCGCCGCACGCTCCGAGGATGGCTCCAGTCAGAGCGCCGGCCAGGACACGCGGCAGCCGGAGCGTGAGCAGGACGTCGCGATCGATCGCGTCGGCGTCGCGCGCCGCCCTCCATCGTGCGCCCTGCGCGACGAGGTCGAAGAGTCGCCCCGGCGAGAACCCATAGGCGCCGAGGCACGCGGCGGCGGCCAGCGACACCGCCAGCACGATGGCGAGCGTCGCCAGCAACGCGGTGTCGTGGCCCCGGTTCGACACGTCAGTGGTGGAGCATCGAGGCGAGATGACGAACCGCGGCCGGTGTGCGGGGACCGAAGTACATGATCTCGGTCTCGTCGATGCGGTAGATGCGTCCGTTCCTTGCCGCCGGAGTGAGCGACACGCCCGGCAGTTCGGCGAACTTCGCCGCGCTGCCCACCCGGTCGAAGCCCACGTCGGTGGCGACGATCACGTCGGGCGCCGCGCGCGCGATGCTCTCGGGAGTCAGACGGCTCATGCCGCCCAGGGAGTCGAGCGCGTTCACGCCGCCGGCCCAATGCAGAATGAGATCGGCAGGCGTTCCCGAGCGGATGCCGAGGTAGTTGTTCACGATCTGGCCGAAGTGCATGAACAGCACGCGCGGCCGGGGTCCGACGACGCGCGCCGAGTCGCGCCGGACCGAGTCCATTCCGGCGCGCCAGCGCTTCAACACCTGCTCCGCATCGTGCTCGTGATGAAAGCGGCGACCCAACTCGGCGAGCAGCCACTGAGCGCTGTCGGGCGTCGCCCCGGGATGGAGCACCACGACCGGGATGCCGACCGAGCGCACCTGCTCGATCACCGCGTCGGGTCCCACATTGCCGTCGGTGAGGAACAGCATGGGCTTGGCCGACAGGATGCCTTCGGCGCTCAAGGCGCGATGGTATCCGACGCTCGGGAGCTTCTGGATCTCGGGTGGATAGACCGAGGTGAGATCGCGAGCCACCAGCACGTTCTGGGCATGGATCGCGTAGAGGAATTCGTTGAGCTGCTTCGAAACGCACACCACTCGTTCGGCCGGCGGTGCGGCCGCACCCGCGGCACCCGGAAGTATCAGCGCCACGACAAAGGTCGCGAGCGCCGCCCCCAAGCGGAGAGTTCGCAGTCGAATCATTTCCATCCTCGTGCCGCCGGCGCGCGGCCGGCGCCGCCGGCGGCTTTCATCAGAACGTGAACGTCAGCGTGGCAGTTGCGTAGTACGTCCCATTGTACGGCGCGGGAATGATGTAGCCGTCGCCGGTGCCGCCGTCGGCCGGCTGCGCGAGGCCGGCATAGGTCGGGCCGACGAACACGAACGAGTACACCGTGCTGTTGAGTAGGTTGTCGCCGCCACCGGCCACGTCGAGCAAGAAGCGATGAGCCACCTGGCGCTGCCAGCCGAGCTTGCCACTGAGCAGGTCGTAGGGCTTCATGCCGTTGGTGTTGCCGAAGGTCACCCAGATCTTGTCGACGTGCTGATAGGAGGCGAAGAGATAGGCGCCGGTCCGACTCTGCGCGTCGAGGCCCAGGTTGAACACGTTCTTCGGAACGCGCGCCACCTGCTTGCCGGAGAAGTCGAGCGTCGCGGCGTTGTTGTTCGCGTCACTCTTGAAGTCGATGTACTTGAAGTCCGAGTAGGTGTAGGAAAGCCAGGGCCTGAGCGAGCTGATCATGCCCTTCGGGTCGTCGATCACCAGCGCGCTGGTGACCAGTTCGGCGCCACGGTTGCGCTGCTTGCCGGCATTGGTGGTGGAGTTGACCGCTCCGATCCGCTGGGAGACCAGCTTGTCGGTGATCTCCATGTCGAAGAGGGCAAGGTCGTAGGACAGCTTGTGCCTCAGCACCAGTCCCTTGCTGCCCACTTCGTACTGCACCGCGGATTCGGGCTTGAGTGAGGTATTCACCGTGTTGTCGCTGTTGATGATGCTGCTGAGCGCCGGTGGGGTGAAGCCCGTGCTGACGCTGCCGTAGATCGAGATCGCGTCACCGAACTTCTTGAGCAGCGCACCCCGGGGCGTGAGCCTGGGGTCGAACGACCGCCGGTACACCACGGTGGTGTCGTTGATCACGTTGTTCTTGAGCATGTTGCGGATTCCGAACTCGTTGAACGTAAGCGCGGCGCCGGCGGTCAGAATGAAGTCGCCGGGGAGAGCGGCGTTCCATTCGGTGAACGCGTAGTAGTTCATCGCGTAGTTCTCCTGATCGCTCGGCCGGCTGGCCGGGATGAAGAACCCGTTGGTCGTGTAGTTGGTGCGCTGGAAGAAGCCACCAGTCGTGCCGTCGAGCTTCAGCGAGCCGACCTGGGCCCGCGAATCGAGCGCGCTCCGGGCGCCGAAACTGAATCGGTTGAAATCGTTGAAGCCGTGGGCGAACGGCTGGCTGGTGGTCTGACCGATCCCGAAGAAGGTCGAGCGCAGGCTCAGATCGTCTTCAAACCGGTACTCGTGGGTGAAGCCCGCACGCTCGCTCTCGATCGAAATCTTGGACTTGTTCGCGGCGTAGACCGGATTGTCGATCGCCCTGCGGTTGTAGAAGTCGGTGCTGTCGATCTCACCGGCGAGCTGCTCGTAGGAATTGTTGTACGAGAAATAGGTCGAGATGTCCTGCCGCCCGCCGGCCTTGAAGTCACCCGCGACGTAGGCGTAGTCCTTCTTGGAACGGCTGTTGGGGCGGAAGGAGTCGTAGGTCTGATGGCCATAGTTCGCCATCAGGGCCGAGTGATCGTCGGCGTGGCCGAAAATGGTGTTGGTGCGGAACAGTCCGTCACTTCCTCCTACCAGTTCCTGGGAGAGATCGCTTCGGTCGGGCGCCGGCCTGGCCGTGGTGAAATTCACGGTTCCGCCGATGGCGCTGCCGTAGACGCTCGACGACGGGCCCTTGATCACCTCGACCTTGCCGAGTGTCGAGAAATCGACGTCGTCGAGGATGGTCTGGCCGGTCGCGTCGGTGATGGGGATCTGGTTGATGAACGCCTGGGATCCGAAGCCGTTCGAGTTCTGCGAATAGTTCGGATAGTAGCCCCGGATCTGGATGTGAGCGCCGCCCCAGGGCGTGCGCGATTGCATGAACACGCCGGGAATCGTGTTGATCGAGTTCTCGAGATTGAGGGAGTTCCCGCGGCCGAGGTCCTTCTCGGTGAGGGTTCCGGTGGCCCGGGCGTCGTCGAGCTGAGGCTTCCCGATCGCGCGGCCGGTCACCTCGACGGCGCCGACCTCGACCGCCGCCGGCTCGAGCTCGATGTCCATCGTGCTGTCGGTCACCGTCACGGTCTTCTCCTGGTAGCCGATCCGCGTGACGACCAGCGTGGCGACGTCCCGGTCACCGCTCAGCGAGTAGCGCCCGCTCTCATTTGTGGTGGCCTTGAATGGCATCCCCTCGGCACGTACCAGCGCCTGGGCGATCGGCAGGTGCGTGCGGGAATCGGTAATGGTGCCGCCGACCGAGGTGGCGGCGAGCGCGCCGGTGGGCGCGAGCGCGGCGAGAATCAGCGAAATGGCCAGCGTGGTCCCGCGTGTCGGTTGGGCGGGAGAATGGATGGGGGGCATGGGTGGTCCTCGAGCCAGGGTGAATGCACTGCCGGGGTCCAGGCGCGTGGCAGGGACCGCAGCGTGATCGGAGCAAGGCAGCGACCGCGGAAGCGGTCGAGCGACGCGCTCAGATCCGCAACGGCAGGAAGGCAGGTTCTCGGCGGAACGGCGTGGAGAAGCACCGGGGCGCCCGCCGCGAACCTGACGCAGGCGCCGGGGCAAGCCCGATGAAGGCCGCGATCGGCCGCGCCTGGGGACTCGCGCGGTCGTCGGCGGCCCAGAACTCGCCGGTGGAGCCCGAGGCGTGGCCGTCGCGCGAGGGAGGCTCGCTCGCGGCGCCGTCGGCGAGCGGCAACGCCAGAGGCAGGTCGGGCAGGTCCGGTGCGTTCGGGCGCGCGAGGGCGATCGGAGCGCCTTCGATCTCCTGTCCTCCTCGGTTGTAGCGGATTCGGAGCCGCAACGCTCCCGCGTCGCCGTCGGGCACGCGCCAGCGCACCTTTCGCAATCGGGGATCGAGCCGCGGCGGCGTGCATTCCCGATAGGTTCGGCCGCCATCGGTCGAGAGCAGGAACTCGAGCTCACGAATGGAATCCCCGGCATTCCATCGCAGCTCGATCTCCTGGCCGGCGCGGGGGATCAGGGCGCCCGGCAGCTCGAGGCGAGGCGCGTCGGCATCGTGGTCGCGCGCATCGAATTCGTCTCGTGCCGGCCGCGGGCTGCGAGCCGCCGCCGCCTCGGGGTCATGAACGAGCGATCCCGCGTCGAACAGCAGCGCTCGAACCAGCAGGGCGATCGTGAGGAGCGCCCCGCCTGCAGCGAGGGTTGGAGCGTGCCGGCGGCGGATCATGGAGCGAGGAATGTAGCAGCCGGCAGTCGAATCCGCACTGGCTACCGGGGGCTTTGACCCCGCTCGAGCGACTCGTTTGGCTCACCCGCATTTCTGTGAACGGGTGTCCCCCAAGCTACTGGGAGATCGGTGATCTTCAGTCGCCGTTTGCGCGTCTGGAGCGATTTCTCCGCATACCCGAGTAGAGAGGCTTGGCTGTGGCCCGGACACCGGGGCAGGCGGTCGCAATTCGGTCTCCTCGAGCCCAACTGTAGCGTTCCCCAGGAACAGCGCCTCTCGGGAGGATCTCTTCAATGCGCGTACACCCGTCGATCTCGGTTCTGTTGGGGCTTGCTCTCATGACCGCGCCCGTTTTCGCGTCCGGCACGGTGGTCTACGTGTCGCCACTCGGATCGCCGGGCGGGAGCGGAGGCGCTACCGACCCCGTGGATCTCGTGACCGGGTTCTCCAGGATCGGCCCCGGCGATTCGCTCCGCATCGCCGGCGGCTCCTATGAATGGGACAAGGCTTCGAGCGGCGAGATCTCGATTCCCAACGGGGCGGCCATTGAGGGCGGTTTCGTCGCCGGGGGAACGGTCTGGTCCAAGAGCCTTGCGACTCCGACCAATATCCTGATCATTCCCCAATACGTGGGCTCGCTGGTCAACGGAACCCTGGTGGGCCACTACACCGGACTCGACCTCAACGCGGTCACCGGCTTCAGGATCGCCGACCTGGCGCTGAACGTCTTGCCCGGCGGCGCGTCGGGAACCACGGGCGGGCGAGGCAACTCCGTCTACGCAGTGCGCCTGACGTCGTGCTCCGACTACACCTTCTCGCGGGTTCAGATCCGCTCGGGCAGCGCCAGCAACGGTTCGGACGGGGGCACCGGAGGACCCGGCCTGCCCGGCTCGAACGCCGGCGCGGGCGGGACGGGAAGCAATGACAATCAGAGTGCGTGCGGACATGGCGGCTCGGGTGGGCCGGGGGCGTCCAACTCCGTCACCCTCGGGCCCGCCGTGTGCTCCACCTGCAATGGCTGCGGAGCGGGGGATGCCGGGAATCCAGGGCCCGGGCCCGGGGCGAGGGCCGGCGGGAGTGGTGGTGCCGGAGGCTCAGGTGGCGCGAATCCCTACTTCTCAGGTGCCCAGGGTGGGGCGGGAGGTAACGGAGGTGGGGGCGCCGCGGGCGGCCCGGGTGGCGGGCCCGGAAGCGTGGGGGCGAGCTGCGCGGGAGGCTCCATCGGAGCGGCCGGACAGTTCGGTGTCCCTGGGGCTCCTGGCACTACCTTCCCTCCGGGAGACCGTCGCCCGATCGATTTGACGCAGCGCGGTGCCTTCTTCGTTCCACACGATCAGGAAAGCGGAGGAGATGGCAGCGGCGGCGGTGGGGGCGGCGGTGGTGGGGGCGGTGGTGGGCAGACGGGCACGTTCTGCACCGACGGCGCCGGCTCGGGCGGCGGCGGCGGTGGCGGCGGCGGCGGCGGTGGTGGTGGTGGGACCGGCGGGCTTGGCGGCGGTTCCGCGTACGCGGTCTACCTGGTGGCGAACGGGGCGAACGGCATCTTCGAGTGCTGCACGCTGACACCCGGAAGCGCGGGAATCGGTGGGCTGGGCGCAGCCGGCGGCCCCGCAGGCTCGGGGGGCCTCGGAAGACCCGGCGGCTCCCAGACCAGCGAGATCGGCGGCGGTGGGCATGGTGGAGACGGGGGAATGGGCGGTCCCGGCGGTCGCGGTCGCGACGGTCAGAACGGCGAATCGGTCGCACTGATGACCACGAGCGGCACGACTCCCTCGGTCGAGGGCGGGGTGGACTCGGACAGCGACGGCTGGCCGGACGTGTGCGACAACTGCCCGAGCGTCTCCAACCCGGATCAGGAAGACACGGACCTCGACGGAGTCGGCGACGCATGTCAATCCCCGGTCGGCGTCGGAGAGACTGCTTCGACCCCGGTGTCGTTCGCCCTCTATCCGCCGGTGCCGACGCCCGCCTCGAGCGCGACCCACATTCGCTTCGACATTCCTGCCAGCGGTGGTCCCGCGACGCTCGCGATCTTCGACGTGCGAGGACGCCGAGTCAGGACCCTCTTCTCGGGTTCTGTCGATCCCGGTCGCCACTTGACGAGCTGGAACCTGAGCGACGGAACGGGGGCGCCGGTACCCGCGGGAATCTATTTCGCACGGCTTTCGGCTCCCGGGTTCGGGGCAACGCAGCGGGTTCTGGTCCTCCATTGACGGATCGGGCGGCGGGCGTGTGCACCCTCGATAGTCACGCGGGCCGGTTCAGTCGACCGCGTTATGGCTGGCGCCGATCGGCGCCGGCCAGCCCGTGGTACTATCCCAAGGATTCCTTCGAGCCCCCGGAGGCATCCTGTGACCTCTTCCGCCCCCACTCCCCGCCGCGAAATCACGCGGCTCCTTCACGAGCTGGGTCGCGACGCTGCCGACGGCACCTCGAGGCGTGCCCGGATCTTCGAGCTGGTCTACCCCGAGCTGCGCCGCCTGGCCTCGGGTCTGCTGGCCCGTGAGCGCAGTGGACACACGCTCCAGCCCACCGGACTGGTGCACGAGGCCTACCTGCGGCTGGTGGACCAGACCTCGCTGCGCCCCAAGGATCGCGCGCACTTCCTGGCGATCGCCGCGCGCGCCATGCGCAACATCCTCATCGACCACGCGCGGGCGGCGAGGGCCCTCAAGCGCGGCGCCGGCTGGCAGCGCGTGACCATCGCCGACGGCAGCGAGACGGCCTCCGGCGATCCGGCAGCCGCGCGGGAGTTCCAGGTCATCGAGCTGGACGAGGCGCTCGAGCGGCTCGGCATGCTCGACGGCCGCGCCGCGCAGGTCGCGGAGATGCGCCTGTTCTCGGGGATGACGGTCCGCGAGACCGCGGACGCGCTGGGCCTCTCACCGCGCACGGTGGATGACGACTGGGCCATCGCGCGCGCGTGGCTGAGTCGCGAGATCCGCGGTGAAGCCCCGTCATGAGCCGGCCCGGGGATCCCGGCGTGCCGATGAACGCCGGCCGATTCCGTGAGGTGAAAGAGGCCCTCCTGCGGGCCGGCCGGCTGGGGCCCACCGAGCGCGCTCGATTTCTCGCCGATCTCGGCACGCGTGATGAGGCCTTGCGCCGTGAGGTCGAATCGCTGCTCGAGGCTGGAGACCATGCGGCGGCGATCCTCGAAACGGGCGCGGTCGCGGGTCTCGAAGAGCTCATCCCCGGCGAGAGGCGCGAGTCGGCCATGCCCGAACGCATCGGACCCTACCGGCTGCTCGGGGTCCTGGGTGAAGGCGGCATGGGCATCGTCTATCACGCCGAGCAGCAGGAGCCCATCCGCCGTGAGGTGGCGCTCAAGGTGGTCCGCGGCGGGTACGCGCCCGAGTGGGTGATCTCGCGCTTCGACGCCGAGCGACAGGCGCTCGCGATCATGAACCATCCAAACATCGCCAGCGTTTTCGACGCTGGCGCCGACGAGTCCGGTCAGCTCTGGTTCTCGATGGAGCGGGTGCCGGGCGTTCCGCTCACCACGTATTGCGATGAGCAAGGCCTCGACATCCGCGCCCGGCTCACACTCTTCCTCCAGCTCTGCGACGCGATCCGGCACGCGCACCAGAAGGGCGTCATCCACCGTGACTTGAAGCCGTCAAACGTGCTGGTGGCCGGTTCGGCGTCGGGACCGTTGCTCAAGGTGATCGACTTCGGCATCGCCAAAGTGCTGGGCCCGGCGGCCGGCGCGACGTTGACCCGTCCCGGCTTCCTCGTCGGGACGCCGAGCTACATGAGCCCCGAGCAGTGCGGGGCCATCGACGCGCCGGTGGACACGCGCTCAGACGTATACGCGCTCGGCGTGATCTTGTACGAGCTGCTGTGCGGGGCGCGGCCGTTCGGCTCGTCGGGCGACGACGTCTCACCGGTCGATATCCGTCGCGCGCAGAGCGAAGGCGACCCCCAGCGGCCCAGCGCTCGCCTCTCGAATCCCGGGGAGTCGCCCGCCGCCGCCACGGAGGTCGCACGGGCGCGCGGGACCACCGCGACCCGGCTGCGCCGCGAGGTGACCGGCGACCTCGACAACATCGCGCTCATGGCGCTGCGGCGTGAGCCCGACCGTCGCTATGCTTCGGTCGAGCAGCTCGCGTCGGACGTGCGGCGTCATCTCGAAGGTCTGCCGGTCCTCGCGCGCCCCGACACCTGGCGTTACCGGTCGGAGAAATTCGTCCGCAGGCACCGGGCCGGCGTGACGATTGGGACCGCCGCCGTCATGGTGGCAATCGGATTCATGATCGCTCTGGCCGCACAGTCCAGACGGCTCGCCGTTGAGCGCAACCTCGCCATCGCCGCTCAGCGCCGGGAGCAGAACGAGGCGGCCGTTGCACATGAGACGGCCGACTTCCTGAGTGGCCTCTTCGAGGGCGCGGATCCCGACACGGCGCGCGGCCTCGGCCTGACCGCGCGCCAGCTGCTCGACCGAGGAGCGCGGCGACTCGACACGGAACTGCATGATCGGCCGGCCGTGCGCGCCCGGCTACTGGTGACGCTCGGCAAGGTCTATCTGTCGCTCGCCGACTATCCGCGAAGCGAGGCCCTGGCCGAATCGGCGCTCGCGATTCAGCTCTCGCTGAAGGGCGCGGACGACGAGGCCCTCGCGAACACCCTTGCCCTCCTGTCGGACATTGCCCACGACCGCCGCGACATGCCCGCGTCGGCACGCTACGCGCGCGAGGCGCTCGAGCTTCGTCGCCGCCGGTACGGGGAGCGTAGCGCCGAGGTCGCGACGAGCATGAATGCCCTGGCGATTCCGCTCCGGGCGATGGGCCAGTTCGCCGCGGCCGAGTCGCTCCTGCGCGAGGCGCTGGCCATCCACCGCGAGACCCTCCAGCCCGATGATCCCAAGCTGGCGTCCGACCTCGGCATGCTCGGCTACGTCCGCTACAGCCGCGGTGACGCCGCCGAAGCCGAGGACTGCTTTCGTGGAGCGCTGCTGATCGAGCGCCGGACCGTTCACCCGCCCAACAGCGATCTGGCCGGAGCCCTCAACAACCTGGGCGGGATCCAGATGGTGCGCGGCCGCGCGGCGGCGGCCGAGAGCACGTTCGGCGAGGCGCTCGACATGTATCGGCAGCTGTATGGCGAGAATCACCCGGCGGTGGCGCGTGCCTATCACAACCTCGGCAACGCCGTTAGGGAGGGCGGACGCGATGCCGAGGCCGAGCCGCTCCTTTTCCACGCCCTGGCGCTGTTCGTGCGCCTGGTCGGACCGTCACACGAGTTCGTCGCGACCACGCTCGTGACCCTGGGCTCCACCCGGCGCGACCTTGGCGACTTCGCGGGCGCGGACTCCTGTCTGGGCGCGGCGCTCGCGATCCGCAGACGCGTTTTTGGTCCCGCCCCCGAGCGCGAGAAAGCGGCGGTCGAGATGGCCCAGGCCGAGCTGGCGTTCGACCGTGGCGATGCAGAGCGCGCCGTGCTTCTCGCGCGTGACGCGCTCCAGCCGATCGAGACGACCTTGCCCGGCGACGATGGTCGAGTGGCCCGCGGGCGGCTCGTCTTGGGGGAGTCGCTCACTCGCGCCGGACACCCAGCCGAGGCCGAGTCACTGCTGACTCAGGCGCTCGGCTCACTGGGGCGGACGATGCCCCCCGATCACTGGCGGATCGCCGAGGCCAGGAGCGCGCTCGGCGCCTGCCTGCTCGCGCTCGGACGCAGGAACGATGCATGGCCAGAGCTTCAGGCCGGCCTGCAGGGCTTGCAACAGGCGCTCGGTGCCGAGGACGTTCGCCTACGACTGGCGGAGTCGCGACGGGCCAAGTTCGGCACGTCTTGACGAGGGTCATGCTCCGAAGATTGGTGATGGTGCAGGACGTGCAGGGACTGACCCTGCATGTCGCCAGCGGGTCGCTTCTCGCCCCCATTCTGCCCCAACCCATCCTGTTGCCACCACCGCACTAGCGGGATCGGCTGGCGCTGG
>DATKAB010000209.1 GCA_035498555.1 Candidatus Sulfotelmatobacter sp. | reverse complement strand
ACCGGCCTCCTTCGTATGCGGCTCTGGCGCCGCGAGGTGCTAACCCGCGATCGAGCGTGGCGGCACTCCCGCCACCGTCGTGCCTCTCGTTCGCGAGAGCACGAACCTACGACCGCAGGCCGGTCGCTCCATACTGTCTAGCGCCGCTGGAGGACCTGGGCGAGCGCGCGACTCTTGCGGGCGGCGGTGTACACTTGATGGCGTCGAATTCGCCATCATCGGAACACCCTCCGCCGGAGCAATCGTGCAGTCGCGGCTCGCCTACGGCATCTCGGCTCTGTTTCTCGCCGCCGGATCCACCTACGCTTTCGCCACCATCGAATCGGCGCACGGGCCGATCGCGTCCGCCACCCATGCCCCGGCGATCGGGGACAAGCCCGCCGAGTTCGTGTGCACGCTCTGTCACTACACCGACGGCGATAACTTCAACGTCCCGGGCGGCGGCCTGCGGTTGGTCGGTGTCCCGATCGTCTACGCCGCCGGCCAGACCTACCCGCTGACGGTCCGGCTCGACAGCGACTCGACCGCCGATTCGCCAAGTCGCAAGTGGGGCTTCCAACTCACGGCGGTGCGCGCGAGCGATGGCGAAGGGGCCGGCACCTTCGTGCTGCCCGACCCGGACACGCTCCAGATCATTGCCGGTTCGGCGCCGTTCGCATCGCGTCGCTACGTCGAGCACACGTTCATCGGCACGCGCACGGGGCTGGCCGGCCCGTCGGTCTGGCATCTCTCTTGGCAGGCGCCGGCGACCTCGTCCGGCAAGATCTACTTCTTCTGCGCCGGCAATTCGGCCAACGGGAACGATGATCCGAGCGGTGATTTCATCTTCACGACCAGCGACAGTACGCTGCCTCCGCAGAGCGCCGCGGTGCCCTCGCTCGCCGCGCTCACGACCCTGGCGCCGCCCAGCCCCAATCCTTCGCGCGGCGCGGTGAGGTTGGAGTACTCGCTCGCCCGCGACGGCGACGTTCAGCTCGCGATCTTCGATCTCGTTGGACGCCGGATTCGCACGCTCGAGAACGGGTGGCGCAAGGCGGGCCCCTCCGAGGCGCGATGGGACGGCACGCGCGACGACGGAACGAACGCGGCCCCCGGAGCCTATTTCGCGAGGCTCTCGATCGCGGGAGCGGCCGACCCGCTCACCCGCAAGCTCACCATCGCCCGCTGAGCGCGGCGACTCGATCATCGAGACGCGCTACGGCACCCGAAGGACCCCGGGGCTGGAGTTCGCGATGCGATCGCCGTCGGCCAACGCTTCGACTCTCCAGCCCACCGAGGCCCCGTGCCGCAAGCCGGCGGGAAGCGACGCGGCGCGAAGCACGGCGCGGGTGTCGGCGCTCGAATCGGTGCGCGCGATCTCCCGGAGTGAAGTGTCGAAGAACACGACGCGATAGTGATCGGCTCCCGGAAACGGGCTCCAGGAAAGCTCCAGTCCGCCGTCCACGGAGCGCGGCTCGCTGGCCTCGAGCGAAGGCTCGATGGCGCCGATGGTGGCCGGCGCCGAGCGCATCTGGGTGGCGGGCGGAGTCGCGATGCGCGTCCACACCACCGCACCCATCGCGATCGCGATCGCGGCGAACGCCCAGATCGGCCGAGGGGTCAGGAACGATCGCCACCCGGAGCCGCCTCGAACCCTTGCCGCCGGAGACCGGACCGGCGAACTCGAGGCGATGCCGGTGAGGTTCGCGATGGTCTCGAGCATTCGGGCGTCGGCCGAAGCGGGATCGGGCAAGCGAACTTCGTCGCCGGGTGCTTCGAAATCGCGAATCAGCGCCAGCCGAGCCTGGCAACGCGGGCAGGTGTCCAGATGCCGACGCCCGGGATCGGTCCCGGGCAGGCTGGCGGCGCGCGCCAGCTCCTCGAGCGGAATGCACGGCTCGATCATGTTTCCCCCCGAACCTCGGGCGCCTCGGAGCCCAGCGCGGCACGCAGCTTCTGCCGCGCCGTCTGCAGCACCCCTCGCGCTCCCGAAGCGCTCCGGATTCCCAGCAAACGCGTGATCTCGTCCACTGGCATCCCCTCGTGAGCGCGCAACCACAGCGCGCTCTGTTCCATCGGATCCAAGACCTCTTCCATCACGCGTATCACGCGATCAAGCTGATGGCGCGCTGCGGCCGAGTCCTCGGGACCAACCAGGGGGTCCTGAAGCTCGTCCATGTCGATGTCCGGATCGCGGGCGAGCGACCGCGATCGCAGCGCGCTCAGGCAGCGATTCCGGACGATCTGGAAGAACCACGACGACACCGCCGCGCGCGGCTCGAATCGCGGAAGCGCGCGATAGATGCGAGTCAGACACTCCTGGGCAAGGTCGGTGGCGAGCTCCTGATCTCGAACCATCCGGTAGCACCACTGGATGATTCGTCCGCGCCACCGCCGCAGCAGCACGTCGGCAGCCTCGCGTCCCGCCCGCGCCTCCGGATCCCGCTGGAAGGCGCTTACCAGCTCCTGGTCGCCCAGTGAATCCAGCTGCGGCCGCTGCATGATTTGAAACTCCACGACGGGGGATTCGTCAGGACCTCGGTTGTGCGGCGAAGATTGTTGGTGGGGGTTCCCAGGCTGGTAAGTCATTGAAATTTCGTGTCTGGGCTGTCCGAATCAGGTCCAATCCAGGGGCATCAACAATCTTCGCCGCACAACCCTAACGTTTCGAGAACGGCTGTTCCCAGTCGGCCGTCATGCGCCATTTCCCGCCTTCATCCGTGCGGAAGAGATGGACGAACGCGCTCGTGTCCGGACGGGACTTGCCCTTGGTTCGCGCGATCACCGTGCCGTAGACGTAGCCGAGGTCCCAGGACTTCGAGAGGCCATTGCCGCGATAGCTCCAGGTCAGGTCGCGGCTTCGTGAAGCGCTCGCCTCAGCGACCGCGTCGAGCCCGAGCGCCGGCTCCGCTCCATCACGCAGGAAGCGCAGGTCATTGGCCGCGACCGCGACGTAGGCGTGCTCCCATCCGCTCTTCCTCGCGTTCCAGTCGAGTGCACGATCGGCGGTCAGCAGGTTGTTGCGCTCGTGCGAGGTGCGCTCCTGCTCGTAGTCGAGCGGGCTGCGGTAGACCGGCGTGTGGCTCCCGACGCCGAATCCGATGCCGCCGCCACCGAAGCTGATGCCGAATCCGCCGGTGCCGCCGCCTGCCGAGACGCCGCCGGCGCTCCCCGCCACGCCCATCTGCAGATTGCCCTGACGCCACGCGTTGGTGTCGGGAGGCGCGTGGAACGGCCCTTCGATCACCTCGACGTCACGCGGCCCGCGACCGCCCGGTGGGTGAGAGATGCCGCAGTCGAGCGCCACCTTCCACGCGCCGTGGGGGTCGCGACGCCACACGGTGAGGAAATGCCCGTGCTCGGCCTCCTTCGCCTCGGCGCTCACGCGGTATTCCCATGGACCGATCGAGAAGCCCAGGTCCTCTGCGCCCGAGAGCTCGACGAACTCGGGCGCCCACTCGAGCCGTCCCGGCACCTCGGTACGCGACTTCCAGCTCTGCATGCCGTTGATCGGCCCAGGCCGGAAGATCACAGCGTCCTCGCCGAGATTGGCGAGGAACGCCGAGCGCATTCCGTGGGCAATCGAGGCCGCCGAGAAATCGCGCTCGGCCTGGATCAGCGAGTCGATCGGACGGTCGGAGGACGCGACCGGAATCGCCCGTGTGGTCAGCGCGATGGCCAGTGCCACTGCCGCGAGGCCACACGGGCGAGAGTTCATCCCCTCATTCTACGACTCTTCTAGACAGTATGGAGCGACCGGCCTGCGGTCGTAGGTTCGTGCTCTCGCGAACGAGAGGCACGACGGTGGCGGGAGTGCCGCCACGCTCGATCGCGGGTTAGCACCTCGCGGCGCCAGAGCCGCATACGAAGGAGGCCGGT
>DATKAB010000208.1 GCA_035498555.1 Candidatus Sulfotelmatobacter sp. | reverse complement strand
GGCGGCGCCCTCCGCGTGCCGGGATCTCTACGGACTGATCCGCGGTGGCTTCGATCCACTGCTCGCGGTCTTCGGCTCGTGCACGGCGTTGTTCATCGCGCTATGCGTGTGGTTCGCGATGCGCGGGAACCGAGCGGCGAGCCGGGCGCGCATGCGAACTGTCATCGTGTGCGGCCTGGCGGCGGGTGCGGTCGGCCTCGGAATCGGCTTTTTCGGCCCGCTGGTCTGGGCGCCGGGCGCCAATCAAGGACCCCTGCTCGGGATCTTCATCACCGGGCCGATCGGCCTGGTCATCGGCGCGGTCCTGGGCTGGTTCTACTCGCGGAACCGGACCGCCGCCCGCTAGGAGCTCCTGTTGGTCACGCTCCGTCTCCGATCGGCACGCGCCTCACGCGCTTGCCGGTCGCGGCGAAGATCGCGTTGAGAACCGCCGCGGCGACCGGCGACACCGGCTGTTCCCCCGCGCCGAGCGGCTGCTTCGCGCCCTCGATGAACCAGGTCTCGATCGCCGGCGTCTCGGAGAGTCGCAGGATCGGGTAGTCGGCGTAGCTCGACTGCTCGGCGCGGCCGTCCTTGAACGTGATCCGGCCGCCGAGGGTCTGCGATAGCCCCCAGACCACACCGCTCTCGACCACCGCTTCGAGCCCCAGCGGATTCACGACCGGGCCGCAATCGATGGCGCACACGAATCGGTGTACGCGCACCGCGCCACTTTCGACCGACACTTCGGCCACCTGGGCGAGCGTGGTTTCGCCGTCGTAGACGTGCGCCGCGATCCCGCGGCCGCGACCCGGAGGAAGCGCGCCGCCCCAGCCCGACTTCTCGGCGGCGAGCTGGATCACCGCCGCGAGTCGCTTCCGCTCCGCCTGTACGGCCTCGTCTCCGCTCGGGGAGGCGAGCAGCGCCAGACGCAGCTTCACCGGATCCTGCTTCGTCGCTGCCGCGATCTCGTCGACGAAGCACTCGCGCGCCATCACGTTGGAGGGCGCGAACACCGAGCGCCATGGCCCGAGCGGAATCGGCGCCTCGACCAGCACGAATTCCGCGCGCATGGCGGCGAAGGCGTAGGGGTTGTCGACTCCGCCCCACATGTGGATCGCGGCGAGATCGGGGTTCGCGGGATCCATCTTGCCGCGATAGTTCTGCGCGCTGCTCGCCTCGCGATGCCACCAGGCCACGACCTGGCCGCCGGCGTCGAGGCCCGCCGCCATGCGATGCGCCGCCGCCGGCTGAAAGAAGCCGTGGCGCGTGTCGTCTTCCCGCGTCCACATCACCTGAACCGGTGCCGCGACCGCCTTCGAGACTTCGACCGCTTCGAGCGCGTAGTCGACTCCGAGCCTGCGGCCGAAGCCGCCGCCCAGCAGCGGCACGTGCACTTCGACCGCCTGCGGCGAGAGCCCGAGCTGTTTCGCCACTGCTTCCTGCACCCAGTTGGGCGCCTGGGTGCTGGCCCACAGCTCGCAGCGCCGGTCGTGGACGTGAGCGACCGTGTTCATCGGCTCGAGCGGCGCGTGGACGAAAAACGGATACTCGTAGACCGAGTCGAGCCGGCGCGTCGCGCTCGCCAGCGCGGTTTCGACATTGCCGACGTCGCGGCCGACCGAGCCGCGCCCGTTCGAAGCCTCGATCAGCCGCGCCTGATATTCCGCCGAGTCGAAGCGCGGCTCGTCGCCGCCCTCCCACTTCAGTACCAGAGCGCGCCGCCCTTCGAGCGCCGCCCAGGTGTGATCGGCCACCACGGCAACGCCGTTCGAGACTCGCACCACGCCGCGCACTCCCGGCACGCGGCGCGCCGCCTGATCGTCCAGCGATTTGAGTCGCGCGCCGGCGACCGGGCAGCGTTCGAGGGCCGCGAACTTCATTCCCGGAACGCGCACGTCCATTCCATAGCGAGCGGCGCCGGTGACGATGGCCCGCCCGTCGAAGCGCGGCGTGCGCCGCCCGATCAGACGGTGTTCCGCCGCCGACTTGAGGGGCGCGTCGGCGGGTACCGGTTGCCTGGCGGCGTCGAGCGCCAGATCGCCATACTTCCATTCACGTTTCGACGGCGAATGGATCACGCGCCCGCTTTCGGTGCGGCAGGTCGAAGCCTCGACGCCCCAGCGCGCCGCGGCCGCGGCGATCAGCATGGCGCGCGCTCTGGCGCCCATGCGGCGGAGGGGCTCGAAGCTGCCGCCGACACTCCAGCTGCCACTGGTCGTCATGCGCGGGAAATCCGGGCCGGGGCTCGCGGTATCCACTTCGATCTGCGACCAGTCGGCGTCCAGTTCCTCGGCGACGATCAGGGGCAACGAGGTTCGCACGCCCTGGCCCATCTCGACCCGGCCCACCGTGATGCGCGTGCGTCCGCCGGGCTCGATCGCGAGCACCGCGAACGGGCGGAAGCCGTCGCTGCCCGCGGTTTCGGCGGCGAGGGCTTCGCTCGCGCGGCGCAGCCGGCCGTCGAGGCCCAGCTCGAGCACCAGGCCGGCGACGAGCGCGCTGCCGGCTCTGAGAAATGCGCGACGGGTCGTGGTCACGGCTTGCCCGCGCGCCGCAGCTCGATCGCGCGCTTCAGCGCGAGACGGATGCGCGGGTACGAGCCGCAGCGGCAGAGATGGGCATCGAGCGCCTGTTCGATCGCGGCGTCGTCCGGTGGCGTCCGGCTCTCGAGCAGCGCCGAGGCTTCGAGCAGCATCCCCGGCTGGCAGTAGCCACAGTGCGCGACATCGGCGTCGAGCCAGGCCCGCTGGATCGCGCTCCCACCGGCGGACTCGAGGCCCTCGATCGTGACGAACGAGCGGCCCGCGGCTTCGCCGATCGTCAGCTGACACGAGCGCAGCGTGGTGGCACCCTCGCGCACCGTGCACGCGCCGCACACCCCGATGCCGCAGCCGTACTTGGCGCCGGTGAGGCCGAGCAGATCGCGCAGCACCCACAGGAGCGGCATGTCGGGCGAGGCGTCCACGAGTCGTGGCGTCGCATTGACGACCAACGAATAGCGAGGCATGGCATCACCCTCCGGGCTCGCCGGCGACCCGCGGGCGCGAATCGTCGCGAGCGCCGATGATCTCGCCGCGACCGCGCGAGCGTGGCCACGGAAAACGGACGAGCGCGCCCGTCCTGAGGTTGGGCGCGCTCGGTGTGTCAGCGGATCGTGAGGAACGTGCTCGCTCGCAGCGCGCCTCACTTCTTCCAGTTGGCGATCACCATGAACGGGAACATGCCGCCGGACTTCGCGATGTTGAGCACCCCGATCTGGAAGCCCGCGAGCTTCTCGGCGTAGTTGATGAACGCGAGCTGCAAACCGGTCTCGGTGCCGGCGTAGTTGAAGGCGCTCCATTGGAGACCACCCGCCGTTCCCTTGTCGTAGCTGATCGCGGCGATCTGGAGACCGCTGAAGCTGCCCTCGTTGTAGTTGACGAACCCCCACTGCAGGCCGTTCGAAGCGGTCGTGGTCTGGTTGATGAGACCGAGATCCACCACCTTGACCGACGTGTTCTTTCCGTAGATCAGATCGAGGCGAAACGCGCTCACGCCCTCGGTGGGCTTGACGATCGCGATCGGCGGGAACAGGGAGATGTTGATCGGGCCTTCGGCCGCGACCGCACGATGCGCCGCAACCACGGCCAGCAGGAATGCGATCGACGCGACGAGGCGCTTCGAGTTCATGACGGGCTCCTTCGGGATTCGAGGACTTGGCTCCGTGCCTTCCAAGACCGTTGCGAACCGCGGGACGCTAGCAGTTATTCGCCGGAGGGTTCAACCTACGGCGGGCGCGAGCCGGGCTCGCATCGGAGCTGCGCGAGGCGCGGGCCCGGGGTTCGTTCTAGCGAACGCGCAGCAGGCGCCGCACGTCGATCTGCCCGGCCGACTCGAGCCGCCCGAAGTAGAGTCCCGAGACCACCGGGGCGCCGGCGTCGTCGCGACCGTCCCATTCGATCGAGTGGCGGCCGGAGTCCTGCACCTCGCCCGCGATCAGCGATCGCACCAGCCGGCCGCCGACGTCGAAGACACGCAGGTCCACGCGGGCTCGCCGCGGCAGATCGTAGGCGATCGTGGCGCGCGCCTGGAACGGATTGGGAGCCGCAAATCGCAAAAGCGCACGGGTCGGGGTCGGCAGCGGATCCACTGCGGTCGCGTTCGACGAGTCGTAGATCGCGCTTGCGTACTCGGGATGATCCACGAACGGGTTACGATTGTGCTGGTACTCGTAGATCGCGGCGTTGCGCACGCGCTCCTTCCAGCTCACCGCGTCGGCGATGCTCCACGCCAGGTACTGATGGGCGGCCCAGGCCAGCAGCTGCGATCCGTCGGTGGACGCGCCGCCCGGCCACGACGAGTCCTCACCGTAGTAGCGCGCCGCCACGTAGAACTGGCTGCGCGCAAGATCGCCCTTGTAGCCGTCGATCGGCTCGAAGCACGTGCCGGTGTAGCCGGGCGACACGCAGTTGCCGAGCCGGGTGCCGTTGAGCGACGTCCAGGTGGCGGTGCCGACCTTGCCGTATGGATAGTTGCCGCGCTCGCCGTTCACCTTGGAATCGGTGGGGTAGATGATCCAGAGATCGGAGTACATCGGCAGCACGCTGCCCCCGAACCACGACTGCGGGAACGAATGCTCGCGGTTGTAGGCGATGCCCTCGCTGCTGCCGGAACCCAGCGGTCCAAAGGCGTATTCGTAGGGTGGCGTCCCCCCCGGCACGTCGGAATAGACGTCCCAGACGTTGCCGTCGGGGCGCTTGTCGGTGTGCTCGAACGCAGTGGCGGTGAAGCTGTAGCTGAGCGCGGTGTGCCCTTTGATGATGTTGTGCAGCGCGATCAGCAGCGCCGACCCGCGCAGGCCGGCCACTGAATCGTAGTAGCCGGCCGGGATCGACACGTCGACGAAGTGGAATGCAAACGTCGCGTTGCTGGTGAAATGACTCGCCGAGAGATCCCCCACCCCGTTGACGGTGAGGGTGCGGTCGCCGGCTGGAATCGAGCGCACCGTGATCGTCACCTGGGAGCGGGTGACCGGATCGCGCGACGCGCTCACCGTGCTCAGCCCCTCGACGCTGTAGTTGGCCGCGGTCTCCGAGGTCGCGGAATCGACCGGAACACTGAAGAACACCTGCAGCGTCGAATCGCTGGCCTCGTAGATCGAAGTGATGACGGGCGTCGTGCTCCCACCGCCGCCGGTCCCGGTGACGGTGTAGTTGAGCACCGGCGACTGCACGGTGATCGAGTCGTCGACCGCGGTGATCTGGTAGTAGACGATCGTTCCCCCCGCCTGCGCCGGGATCGGGGAAGACGTCTGCCAGAAGTCGCCACCCACCGGCGCCATGCTGACGACGTTGGGGAGCGGCGAGCTGCTCAGGCCCCACGCCAGCGAGACGGCGTTGAGCGTTCGCGCGGTGTCGACCACGCTGGCCTGAACCGTGACGCCGAGGGTGTCCACCGGCGCCGGTGGAATCAGCGAGAGACTGGAGATCACCGGGCCGCCGACCCCGATCGGCGTCCCGGTCACCGCGAGATTGTCGATCGAGGCCTTGGGGCGCGCGCCGGAAGATCCCGAGGGGCCGGTGCCGTTGTAGTCGTAGAAGCGGATGCGCGCGGTCGGACAGTTGGTGAAACTGGCGGGCAGCGGCACGAGCTGGATCTGGGTCGAGAACGCCACGTTGTTCTGGAAGTTGAGAACCGACGCGGCGGTCAACTCGGTGAACGTCGCACCGTCGGTGCTGGTGTAGACGCGCAGCGAGCCGTTGCGATTGCCCGTGGTGTTGAAGACCGTGGCGAAATCGAAGCTCAGCGTGCCGGCGGTGACGCCGGTGAAATCGAGCAGGAGATCGATGGCCACGGCGTGCGAGTTGTCGGTGGCGTTGGTGGCCAGCAGCTGAATGTTGCCCGAGCCCTTCTGTACGCCCTCGGCCGTGGTCGTCACGAACGACGCGGTGGTCTGCGTGGTCCGGACGCCGTCGGGGATCGTGCCGGTGGCGTTGACCGGCACCGACGCCCAGTACTGGGCTCCGATTCCGGACGCGAAGTTATTGGTCCAGTTCGCGATGTCGTCGAAATTCTCGGCGTAGTTCCCGCTCGTCATCGGGAACGGGATCGCGGCCCAAACGCGCGGAGCGCTGAACCCGGTGAGCGCGGCGACCAGCAGGGTGGGAGCGAGAAATCTCGAGAATGCCGTGCGCAAGGTGGCGGGCCTCGGGGTGTCGGATGACGCGGCGCGTACAAGCGTAACCCGGACTCGAGCCCGAGCCAAAGCCACCGATCGGCGCTACTGGTAGAGCCGCTTGATCCTTCCCCAGCTCGATTGCCGGGTCGGCACCGCCGGCGGCAGGGCCCGCAGGTAGGAGAACGCGCCCCCCGAGCTGCTCCCTCCCCATGCCGTGAACACGATGTCGAGATAGATATCGGCGTCGATGATGTGCATGCAGGCATTGACGCCCACCGAGCTGGGCGGATCCGCCCCGTTCCAGACTTCCCAGGGCGCGAAGGTCAGGCTGGCGTGATTGATCGCGTCGCCGGTCGCCCACTCGGTGTTCTTGGGGCTGACGTTGTGCGTGTAGGCGCTCTCCAGCGCGACATTGAAGATGCCCTGGGTGTTGGCCCGGGAGATCCAGACCGTCGGGGTGATGCGGTCCTGGTTCAGCGGCTGCGTGGGGCTCCCGAACGGCGTCTTCGAGAAGCCGAAGGTGCGGCCAGTCCAGATTTCGGTGGCCCGGGCATGCGTTGCGGAGACCAGCGAGAGCAAGAGAACAAAGAGCAGGGGTAGCCAGCGACGATTCATGGGGGACCTCTTTCGAGATGCGGCGCTTCGCCGTCTGACGGATGTGGCGCGCGATTACAGGGGAATCCTAGCATCCGCCACCGCGTTCTCGAAGGGCGATGTGGGCCCGTGAGGCCCGATCAAGCCGCGGGCGCCCCTCGATCCCCTGCCGGGGCGCCCCTTCGGGTCACGGCACCAGCGCCACCCGCCGGGTCATCGCCCCCGCATCGGTCGCGACCCGTGCCAGATAGACACCGGCGGCCACTCGCGATCCTCCGTCGTCCCGCCCGTCCCAGCGCACCCGATGCAGCCCCGCCGTGAATCCTCCGTCGGCGAGCCGCGCCACGCGGCGTCCTGTGACATCGAACACGTCGACGGAGGCGTGTCCCGCGCGCGGCAGCGCGAACACCAGCTCGGTCGAGCCGCGCGAGGGATTCGGCGCGAGCGAGAATTCGAGCATGGCCGGCGCCGAAATCACCGGCGCCGAAGTCGTGGATTGCGGCACCGAGGTCAGGTAGAAGAGATCGGTCTCGGTGGTCGCCTGGACCTGGGCGGGCCGAGCGGCCGCCAGGTTCGGCGCAAACGACGGGACGGTCCGATTCCCGATCGCGACCACGTCGAGGCTGCCGTTGGAATGGTTCGAGAAATTGCCGAGCGCGATCAGCTTGGGAGCCTGACACGCGCCGAAGCTGACCGCGTCCGCCAGGCCGTGCGTGGAGCCCGAGAGCGTCCCGGCCAGCACGCTCACCGTATTCCCGGTCGTATTGGCCGTGACCAGATCGATGTTGCCGTCGGCGTCGATGTCGCCGGCACGCACCATCACCGGCTGCGGATCGACTGGGAACGTGCCGAACGGGGAGAGCGTTCCGTTCCCGTTGCCCTGGAACACGTAGACTTCGTTCTGATCCGGAATCGCGAGCGCCACGTCGGGGAAATTGTCGGCCCCGACCACCGAGGCAACGGCGATCGAAGCGGGCGCGAGTCCGCCCGGGATCGGGTAATCCGCTGCCGCCGACATCACGCCGTTGCCCGTGTTCATGAGCACCGAAACGGAATTGTCGGAGTTGTTCACCGTGAGAATGTCGGGCGCGCCATCGCCATTGAGGTCGGCGATCGTGATCTCGCGCACGTACGAGCCCACCGCGTAGCGGACCGGTGGCTGGAAGCCCGACCCGTTGCTGAGCCACACCATCACGCTGTCCCTCCCGCCTTCCAAGATCGCGGCGGCAATGTCGTAGCGCCCGTCGCCATTCAGATCCCCGGTGGCGACCGCCACTTCTTCGCCGGTCGTGCCGTCGAATAGGGACGGAGCACCGAGAACGCCCGACGCGGAGACCGGGAAACGGCCCGGCTGGCGCGAGTCGAAGGTGGTCACCACTTCGACGGCATTGGGTTGCGAACCGACGCCGACCCCCGTCGCCACGGCGGTGCCGGTGGCCGGAAGCGCGTAGGGCGTCGCGAAGGCCCCTCCCGACGAGCGCACGGTGGTGACGTGCGGATAGCTCACCAGCGCCAAATCGGGGATCCCGTCCGAGTCGAGATCGCCGACCGACACCCCGATCGGACTTTCCGGCAGGGCGACGCTGTTGACGACGTCCCCGAACTGATCGCTGCCGTGGCCGAGAAAAACGTCGAGCGTCGCCGGCGCCGCCTCGTTCAGCACCACGAAGTCGGGCGCGCCGTCGTGATCGAAGTCGACGACCTCGAGGCCGAAGGGATAGCTCCCGGTCGGGAGCTGGTGAAGGATGTTGCCGTGCAGATCGAGGACCAGCGCGAGATCGAGATGATCGATGATGTCGATCAGGTAGTCCGCCTTCCCATCGCCATTCACGTCCACCGGGGCGCCATGGATGGTGGCGTCGTTGGTTCGACCGAGGTCGGCCTGGGGCGTGAGGGTCTGCGTGAAATTGCCGGCGCCGTCGTTCGTGAGCACGGACATCTCGGTGTCCTCGCGGTCGACCACCAGATCCATGTCTCCATCGCCGTCCACGTCGGCCGCGAAGATGTATTCGGGTCGCGTGTATACGAAATTGGAGTCCGGGGGAAGCACGACGTTGATCGGCGCCGCGTAGTTCCCGTTTCCCTGGTTCATGAACAGTCGAATGATATATCCGGGGGCGTAGGGGTCGATAACATTGGAGAACGCGGCGATGTCGGGCAGACCGTCGCCGTTCAGGTCCGCCTCCGCGGCGAACGGCGGCAATCCCCAGGGCGGGGCGTTGTCGAGGAAGCTCTCGACGAGCCCAACGTCATCGATCCGCGCCACGGTGACGAAG
>DATKAB010000207.1 GCA_035498555.1 Candidatus Sulfotelmatobacter sp. | reverse complement strand
AGGGCCGCGCGATGGCGCGTGCCGAGCGAGCCCGGCGTGCGCGGATTCGACGACAACGGCAGGATGCAGCCGGCGGCGACCAGCGACTCTTCGCGCAGGATCACAGCGCCGTCGTGCAGCGGTGAATCGGGGCTGAACAGCGTGACCAGCAGCTCGGCCGACACCTTGGCGTCGATGCGCGTTCCGGTCTCGACGAAATTGCGCAGCCCGACGTTCCGCTCGACCACGATCAGCGCGCCCTGCCGGCGCTCGGACAGGTTCTCGACGCCGCGCACCACCTCGCCCAGCACGCCGTAGCTGTCGCCGCGCAGGAACGAGCGGAAGTAGCGGGTGCGCCCGACCTGCGCCAGCGCCTGGCGGATCTCGGGCTGGAACAGGATCACGAACGCGATCAGCCAGACGGTCTTGAGGCTGTCGGTGATCCACTTGACCGCGATCAAATCGAGCTGCCGCGCGATCAGTCCGACGATCGCGATCACCAGCAACCCGACGTACATCTGCGCCGAACGCGTGCCCTTCACCAGGATCAGCAGCCGGTAGAACAGGGCCGCGACCAGCAGGATGTCGAGCAGATCGAGAAGCCAGATGCTGTGGACGGGTGTCATAAGAAAGTTGCGCGCGCGCGCCCTTCGACTGTATCAGATGCAGCGACCTCTCCCGAGCAATCTTCCGGCCGTCGCTACGCGCGCCGCGCCGCGCGCAGCGCGTCGGCCACGTGCACCGCCGGGAGCGTGGTGGCGACGTCGTGCGTGCGGATGACGCGGGCGCCGAGCAGCACGATCACGCCGGTGGCCGAGAGCCCGCCCTCGAGCCGCTGGTCCGCCGGGCGGTCGAGCACGCGTCCGATGAAGCTCTTGCGCGAGACGCCCAGCACCAGCGGGCGGCCGCCGGTTTCCAGCCGATCGAGGTTCGCCAGCACCGTGAGGTTGTGCTCGAGCGCCTTGCCGAAGCCCACTCCAGGGTCCACCGCGACGAACTCCTCGGCGATGCCGGCGTCGCGCGCCAGCTTCCGGCGCTCGGTGAGATGGGCGCCGACCTCGGCCACCACGTCGTCGTAGCGCGGATCGTTCTGCATGGTGGCGGGCGTCCCACGCATGTGCATCAGCACCACGCCGGCGCCACTCTTGGCCACCAGCGGCGCCATGGCGGGGTCGCCGAGCGCCGAGGTGTCGTTGACCACGTGGCAGCCGAGCTCGAGCGCCCGGTGCGCCACCTCGGCGCTCGACGTATCCACCGACAGGCAGGCGTCGGGCGCGTCGCGGCGCAATCCTTCGATCACGGGCGAAAGCCGCCGCCACTGCTCTTCGGCCGGCACCGGTGCGGAGCCGGGCCGCGTGCTCTCGCCGCCCAGGTCGAGCAGGTCGGCGCCGTCGGCCAGCAGTTGCTTCGCGTGCGCCAGCGCCGCCGCGGGCTCGGCGTAGCGCCCGCCGTCCGAGAACGAGTCGGGCGTCACGTTGACGATCCCCATCACCAGCGAGCGCGTCGTGAGATCGAAGACGCGCTCGCGGCAGCGCCAGATCACTTCGTCAGATGTTCGCGCAGCCGCCGGATCTGCGCGGCGTGATTGTGGGCGTGGACGCCGTAGATCTCGAGCCACACGCCCGCGGTGTAGAGCCCGTGCTCGCTGTGCCAGCCGCGCAGCTGCCAGTCCTCATCGCTCATGCTCTCGATCAGCTGCATCGTGGTCGCCCGCGCGCAGCGGAACGCCTCGAGCGCCGGCTGGATGTCACGCAGGTTGTAGCGCAGCAGGATCGCGTACTTGTCCTGGTCGTAGCCCTGGATCACCGGGTATTCCTCGGTGAGCAGCTTGCGCAGCCGCTGGGCGCTGATGGTTTCGCTGTCGGCCAGGTGGTGCACGATCTCGCGCGCGCTCCATTTTCCCGGGATCGGATGCGCCGAGAGCGAATCCTCGGGAAAGCCCTTCAGGGCCTGCACCACTTCGTCGTATCCGGAGGCGTACTGCTGGATCAATTGCTGGCGCTTCTCGGGGCTCATCGGGGAGCAACTCCTGTCGGGGATCGCGGTTTGGCGCGTTGACCTGCGCGATGCCGGATGGTAGCACTTACCGATCTTTTCGCCTGTTACCGGGCGCGCCCGGTGGTTTCCAGACCACGCGACCGGGCGAGATGCCTTCTCCGATCGGGAAAATCAAGGAGGCCGTGTCAATGGCCCGTTGTAGGCGTGCGTTCGGATTCACGCTGGCGGCCCTGGCGCTCTATGCACTTCCCGTATCGGCGCAGATCGTCGGCCGCCCGTTCGAGCTCTCGGGCGGCATCGGCTATTTCGCCCCCGACGTGAGAGCGCGCATGCAGAATGGGCCTGCCTACAACGGCGGCATCGCCTGGCGTTACCTGCACTCGCTGAGCCTCGAGGCCGAGGGCACCTGGGCGCCCTCCAAGCAGGATACGGTTCCCCACTTCGACCACAATTTCACCTACCTGAGCGCCGATTTGCGCTGGAATCTGCGCCCGGCCGATGAGCGCCTGGTGCCGTTCCTGTTGGGCGGCGTCGGCTACGGGCTCTCCAGCACCATCGGCGGCCCGCCGCCCGACAAACTGTCGCGGGGCGCGCCCTCGATCGGCGCCGGCGCTCTGGTCAACCTCGGCAATCAGCGCCGCTACCTGCGCTTCCAGGTGCGCGACGTCATGTTCCGCGAGCGCGAGCAGACCGAATTCAGCAACCACATCGCGATCACCGCCGGGTTGCAGCTCGTCTTCGGCGGCAAGGAGAAGGACCTCGATCTCGACGGCGTGCGCGACTGGCTCGACAAGTGCCCGAACACGCCGGTCGGCGCTACGGTGGACGCCACCGGCTGCCCGAAGGATTCCGACGGCGACGGCGTGCTCGACGGCCTCGACAAGTGTGCCGACACGCCGCACGGCTGCAAGATCGACAGCAAGGGCTGCCCGCTCGACGCCGACGGCGACGGCGTGTGCGACGGAATCGACACCTGCCCCGACACGCCCAAGGGCGCGACCGTGGACGCCACCGGCTGCCCGAAGGATTCCGACGGCGACGGCGTGCTGGACGGCATCGACAAGTGCCCGAGCACCCCCAAGGGCTGCATCGTGAACATGGAAGGCTGCCCGGCCGACGCCGACAGCGACGGCGTGTGCGACGGCGTCGATCAGTGCCCGAACACCCCGGCCGGCTTCCGGGTGGACGCCAACGGCTGCCCGATCGAAGTGAGCGAGCACGAGGTTCAGCTGCTCGACACCGGCTCGATCCGCATCCAGAACATCAACTTCGACACCGGCAAGGCCAGCATCAAGCCCGAGTCGTACGCGGTGATCGACACGGTGGCGCGCATCCTCCAGCAGTACCCGACGCTGCAGATCGAGGTCGGCGGCCACACCGACAGCCGCGGCAGCGATTCGCTCAACACCGTGCTGTCGCAGGCGAGGGCGGATTCGGTGCTGAACTACCTGAAGACGTTCAAGGGTCTCGACGCGTCGCAGTACACATCGAGGGGCTACGGCTCGAACAAGCCGATTGCGCCCAACACCACCGATCTCGGCCGCGCCAAGAATCGCCGCGTCGAGTTCAAGGTGCTGAACGTGGACAAGCTCCGGATCGAGAGCACGCGCCGCCACTACCTGATGAAGGGCGAGATTCCGCCGGGAGCGGCGCCCGCGGATACAACCAAGAAGCCCTGACGCCGCATGGAGTGGCGGCGTGAGGGCTTCGTGCTCAGCGACGATCCGGCGCGCGTCGATCTCGACGTGGTGCACGGCTTCCTCGCTTCGTGCTACTGGGCGCAGGGGATTCCGCGCGAGGTGGTCGAACGCTCGGTACGGGGCGCGCTCAACTTCTCGCTGTGGACCGAGCCGGGCTTCGCGGGCCCGCGGCAGATCGGCTTCACGCGCGTGGTCTCGGACCTGGCGACCGTCGCCTACGTCGGCGACGTGTTCGTGCTCGAGGAATTCCGCGGGCGCGGGCTCTCGAAGTGGATGATGCAGGTGGTGGTCGAGCACCCGCGGCTCCAGGGCCTGCGCCGCTGGATCCTGCTCACGCGCGACGCTCACCGGCTCTACGAGTCGGTCGGCTTCCGATCGCTCGCGGCGCCCGAGCGCTGGATGGAGCGCTGGGATCCGGAGGTGTACCGGGGCGGGTGAGGCGGGCCGGGCGCCGCCCCGGCCGGCGACGTTGAGACGGAGTGGCCATCCCCATTATTCTCCTCCGGCTCCATGACCCAGGCCCAACTCGTCCTCGAAGACGGCCGCGCGTTCACCGGCCAGCGGTTCGGCGCGCTCACCGACACCGAAGGTGAAGTGGTTTTCAACACTTCGATGACCGGCTATCAGGAGATCCTGGGCGATCCCTCCTACGCCGGTCAGATCGTGGTCATGACCTACCCGATGATCGGGAACTACGGCATCGCTGCCGAGGACTTCGAGTCGCGCCAGCCGTTCCTGAAAGGTCTGATCGTCAAGGAGCCGAGCCGCATCGCCAGCAACTGGCGCAAGCAGCGCACACTCGACGACTACCTCGAAGCGCACGGTGTGCCGGGCTTCTGCGATCTCGACACCAGGGCGCTGGTGCGCCATCTGCGCACTCACGGCTCCAAGCGCGGCGTCATCGGCGATTCCGCGACGCCGGTCGAGCAGCTGGCCGAGCGCGCGCGCGCCGTGCCCTCGATGGCGGGTTGCGATCTCGCGCAGGCGGTGACGC
>DATKAB010000206.1 GCA_035498555.1 Candidatus Sulfotelmatobacter sp. | reverse complement strand
GAGCTGAATGCCGAGCCGCTGGCGCAGCGCGCGGTCGTGCCCGGCGCCCCAGCATTGACCCAGCACCTCGACCGAGCCGGCGTCGGCGACGTTCAAGCCTTCGAGGATCTCGATCGTCGTGGTCTTGCCGGCGCCGTTGGGCCCGAGCAGACCGAAGCATTCCCCGGCTCGGATCTCGAGATCGAGACCGTTCACCGCCACCACGTCGGAGTAGCGCTTGACCAGGCCGCGGCAGGCGAGCGCCAGGCCGTTGCCGGAATGATTCGCTCGGGCGAGGTTCATGGGACCGGCGAACATAGGGGGACTGCGGGCGGTGGGCAACTCGAGCGGGAGACGACCTGGGGAAGATTCATCTTGCTCGTCCCCGCTCGCGACCCTAGGATCGAATTGTCGCTCCCGACCGGGTCGTCCCAATTCGTAAGGGGAACCCGATGCGAATGCTGATCCACCGACCAGGTTCGGCGCTCCTGCTGGCGGTGCTCGCCACTGCCGTCGGCGGATGCGGCCGTCACCAATCGCCCCTCGCGCCGCGGCTCGATTCCGGAACGCCGGCGCTCGCGCTTCGCGCCACTCGCGATCTTTCGAGCACGGCGGCGAAGCCGCGTTACTCGCTCTCTTGGGTTCTGAAGAGCGGCTCGGCGGATCACTTCGTGTATGCCGTCAACCCGAGCGATGCCGCTCATCCGGACGCGAGCTGGCTCTCGACGCAGGCCACCGCGTTCTCGCTCGAGGTGCCGGCGAAGCGGACTGGCGCCGAGATCGCGGCACATCGGCCTGCGTCCGTCACGAACTTCGCGGTCAGCGCCGTGGATGCGCGCGGGCAGACCTCGCGCTCGGAGCGCATCGCCATCATCGACGACAACATCGCGCCCATGGTGCAGATCACGCAGCCGGTTCCATCGGCTCTGAGCCCGGCTTTGGTGCCGTCGACGATTCGGATCGACTGGCGGGGAACGGACCCCGACGGCCTCGTCGGCACGATGCCGGTCGCGTACAAGTACCTGCTGCTGACCGCATCCAGCGAGGTCCCCTACAGCGTCGCCATCGCGAACCCCGATTCGGTGCGGCGCTACTACGAGCCGCGCGACTACGCGGGCTGGACGCGAGTCGCGGGCGATACCACCTCCGCGCAGCTCAGCAACCTCGTATCTCAGAGCGACTACCTGTTCGTGGTGGTGGCGCAGGACGATCAGGGCGCGTACACGCAGGTGTTCTCGCTGAACACCAACATGCTGAACATGCGCGTGGTGGTGCCGGGAACCGGCGGGCCGCGCCTGACGATGTTCAATTCGTATCTCAACTACACCTATCCGTCCGGGTCTTACTCCACCGATCCCATGTACCAGGTGCCGATCACGGTTCCCGCGGGGCAGCCCGTCGCCACGAATTGGTTCGGCGTTCCCGCTCCGGGCGCCAGTATCGCCGCCTATCGCTGGACACTCGATATCGCCGACGTGTTCGATCAGACGCCGCGCAGCGACGAGGCCACCGATCTCGCCCATTGGAGCCAGCCTAATCCCACCACCACTTCCGCCACGGTCGGCCCGTTCGGACCGGGCGAGACGCACCTGCTCTATATCGAAGCGCGGGACACCAATGGTCTCGCGAGCCTGGGCATCGTGGCGATGACGACGGTCGCCGCAAGCCTCGACCACCAGCTTCTGATCGTGGACGACACTCGACTTCTGCTCGACGTCCTTCAACCCGGCACTTCGTGCGTGAAGACACCGGTGGGCCGCTGGCCCACTGCCGCCGAGCTCGACACGTTCCTATTTGCTCACGGCGGGGCGCCCTGGAAATGCTATCCCACCGGCACCCTGTCCGGCCCGGGCTTGTTCGCGGGATACGCTTTCGACACGCTGTCCACTCGATTGCTCGCCAGCGGCAGCGTTCCTCTGTCCACCCTGCTCCAGTATTCGCACGTCATCTGGATCACGGACTGGTTCGGGGCCTACAAGACCGGGTCGCCCACGAACCCGGTCGACGCTTCCAGCACCCTGCGTTACATGTGCAAGGTGGGGCATCAGAACACACTCGCGGCCTACGTGTCCGGAGGGGGTAACCTTTGGGTGGCGGGCGGCGGAGTCACCGCGGCCACGATGGTGGACTACAACAAGCCGTCCAACGATCCTCCAGGCGGCCCGGGTGCGGGAATGACATTCTCTTCCAATCCACCCGCTTCCGAACTCGTTCCCGGCCGCATGCCCTACGATATCGCCGGCTGGCGCTCGGAGATCAAGCTCGCTCTGACGACGATCAGCTACACGCGCAATCTCGGGCGATTCGAAGGGGCCGGCTCGAGGTACGACCGTTTGCCGCCGGCCATGCTGGTGAAGACGCCTGCGAGCGATCCGCTTCCTCCATTGCGGTCCTATCCGGGCGACTTCTACGTCACGAGCGCGTTACCGGCGGAATACCTCAGCCAACCCAACGTGGTGACGGAGAACTCCGGGCCGGGAGGCGCGCCGGTCTCGACTCTCGACTCACTCTACCAGGCGAGCGGGGCGCAGCTCGTGCAGCCGGGCGTCAATCCGGTCAACGTCTGCATGACCATATATCGGCCCTCTCAATTCCAGCCTGTCATCTGGACCGGATTCAGTCTTTGGGACTTCCGGCAGCAGGATTGCAAGGCGCTGGTGGACTGGGTGCTGCAGGACGAGTGGGGGATCCACTACGCCGGGGCCCCGAGAACACGCAAGCCGCCGCCCACTTTCAGCCCGATCACCTGGCAGCCGGAATTGCAGCGCACGCGCTAGCGGCGAGCTTCGATTCCAGGGACGGCGACATCGCAACGGCGGCGGGATTCCTCCCGCCGCCGTTCGTGGTAGCTTCGGCAGCCGACTCCGCTCGGGGCCCTTTCGGCCTGCGCGGCGCCCGACTCCCGAGGAAGCCATGTCCAGCCGTCTCGATTTCATCCAGCGCGCCAATGCCGGCTACATCGAGAAGCTCTACGCCGAGTTCCTGAAGGATCCGGCCTCGGTTCCCGAGGAATGGGCGCTGTTCTTCGCCGGCTTCGACTTCGCGGGATCGCGGCCGGCCGCGGCCGGTACGCCGACCGCCGGCGTGTTCGGACTGGTCAGCGCCTATCGCGAGTTCGGCCATCGCGCCGCGCGCCTCGATCCGCTGAGCACGGCGGCACCGAGCGAGCCGCTGCTCGAGCTCTCGAACTTCGGCTTGAGCGAAGCCGATCTCGACTCTCCGGTCGAGCCCTACCCGTTCCGGGGGGAGTTCTCGGGCACGCTGCGCGAACTGATCGTGGAGCTGAGCGAGACCTATTGCGGACCGCTCGGCGTCGAGTTCATGGACATTCCGAACCGCCGCCGCCGCGAGTGGCTGCAGGAGCGGATGGAGCCCAACCGCAATCGCCCGTCGCTGTCGCGCGACGAGCGCGTCGCCATCCTGCGCGAGCTCATGACCGCCGACGCCTTCGAACAGTTCCTTCACGTCAAGTACGTGGGGCAGAAGCGCTTTTCTCTGGAAGGCGGCGCCACGCTCATCCCGATGCTCGAGACGCTGGTCGAGCGCTCGGCGGCGCGCGGCATCGAGCAGCTGGTGATCGGCATGCCCCATCGGGGCCGGCTCAACGTGCTGGCCAACGTGCTCCACAAGCCGCTCGAGAGCATCTTCGCCGAGTTCGAGACCGGCGCCCCCGAGGAGGCCGCCAACCACGGCGACGTGAAGTATCACCTGGGTTTCGCTTCGGTGCGCACCACCGGCGGGAGGAACCTCGCGCTCAGCATGCACTACAACCCCAGTCATCTCGAATTCGTGAACCCGGTGGTGCTGGGCAGCGTGCGCGCGCGCCAGGAGATCACCGGCGACGCCGCCCGCGAGCGCACCGTGCCGCTGCTGATCCACGGCGACGCCGCGTTCTCGGGCGAAGGCATCGTGCCCGAGACCCTGTCGCTGGCGCAGCTGTCGCCCTACTGGACCGGCGGCGCGCTGCACATCGTGGTCAACAATCAGGTCGGCTTCACCACCTCGCCGTCGGACGCGCGCCACAGCCGCTACGCCACCGACATTGCGCGCATCATCGAGGCGCCGGTGTTCCACGTGAACGGCGACGAGCCCGAGGCCGCGGTTCACGCCATGGATCTGGCGCTCGCCTATCGCATGGAATTCAAGCGCGACGCGATCATCGATCTGATCTGCTATCGCAAGCACGGCCACAACGAGCTCGACGATCCGACCTTCACGCAGCCCACCATGTACGCGGCGATCGCGAAGCACGAACCGGCCTCGCGTCGTTACGCCCGGCGCCTGATCGACGAAGGCGCTCTCGATGCCGCCGGGCTCCAGGCGATCGAGTCCGAGATCGAGGCGACGCTTCAGGCCGCGCACGCTCGTTTGCGTGGCGGTGAGGTGCCGCGTACCGCGCGCGAGCCGAGCGGTGTCTGGAGCGGCATGCGCTGGGACAGCGAGGAGTGGACCGCCGACACGCGCGCCCCGCGCTCGCTGCTCGAGCGGATTGCGCGCGACGCGGCCCGCGTGCCCGACGGCTTCCAGGTGCACGCGCGCGTGCGCCGCGTGCTCGACGACCGCGTCAAGATGCTCGAGCAGGACCGCGTGGACTGGGGTGGCGGAGAGATGCTGGCGATCGGCTCGCTGTTGCTCGAAGGCGAGCACGTGCGCCTGTCCGGCCAGGACTCCGGGCGCGGGACCTTCAGCCATCGCCACGCCGTACTCCACGACAGCGCGACCGGCAGGCGCTGGACGCCGCTCCAGCACCTGGGGCCGGGCCAGGGCCGCTTCGAGGTCTTCGACACGCCGCTCAGCGAGGCCGCCCCGCTCGGTTTCGAGTACGGCTACAGCACCGCCGATCCTCACACGCTGGTGATCTGGGAGGCGCAGTTCGGCGACTTCGCCAACGTCGCCCAGGTCTACATCGACCAGTTCCTGGCGAGCGGCGAAGGCAAGTGGCGGCGCATGTCGGGTCTCACGTTGCTGCTCCCGCACGGCTACGAAGGCCAGGGCCCCGAGCACTCGAGCGCGCGGCTCGAGCGCTTCCTCGAGTTGTGCGCGGACGGAAACCTGCAGGTCGTGAACCTGACCACGCCGGCGCAGCTCTTCCACGTGCTGCGGCGCCAGCAGAAGCGTCCGTATCGCCGGCCGCTGGTGGTCCTGAGTCCCAAGAGCCTGCTCCGCCATCGCCAGGCGGTCTCGGCGCTCAGGGATTTCACCGACGGCGAGTTCCACACCCTGCTCGACGACCCGGGAGTCGCGGCGCCCGATCGAGTGAGTTCGATCCTGCTCTGCTCGGGGCGCCTCTTCTATACGTTGCTCGAGGCGCGCGGGACGCGAGGTCGCGAGGACGTGGCGCTGGTGAGGCTGGAGCAGCTCTATCCGTTTCCGCGGCTCGAGCTGACTCAATTGTTCCAGCGCTACCCGCAAGCCAGGGACATCCGCTGGGTGCAGGAGGAGCCGGCCAACATGGGCGCATGGCGGAACACCCGGCACCGGCTGGAGGGCGTGCTGCCCCAGGGCGCCACGCTCTATCTGGTGGCGCGAAAAGCCGCGCCCACCCCGGCGAGCGGCTCCTATCCGCAGCATGCCGAGCAGGAGCACCAGCTGATCGAGCGCGCCTTCCGCCAGGGCTCGCCGGGTGCCGCGCCGCGCGCGCCGCGCCGGGTGGCACGCGCTTCGGAGGGAAGCGGCTCGTGAGGATCGAGGTTCCGCGGCTTGCCGAATCGATTTCGGAGGCGGTGCTGGTCGAATGGCTGAAGCCCGACGGCGCCGCGGTGCGCGCCGACGAGCCGGTGGCCACGCTCGAGACCGATAAGGCCGCGGTCGAGATCGCGGCGCCGGTGGCCGGCAAGCTGCATCACGCGCGGAAGCCCGGCGACACCGTGGTGGTGGGGGATGTGCTCGGCGAAGTCGAGGTGAACGGGGCGGCCGCCTCGATTCCGCCCACCGCGGCGACGACCCCGGCAGCCGCCGTGCCTCCGGCGCCCGCCGCACCGCCGTCCGCCGCGCCGCCGATCGCGAAGGCTCCCGCACCGCCGGCCACCGCGCCGCCGATCGCGAAGGCTCCCGCGCCGCCGGCCACAGCGCCGCCGATCGCGAAGGCTCCCGCGCCGCCGCCTCATGAAGCACCGGCGCTCTCCCCGGCCGTGCTCCGGTTGGTAACCGAGCACGGACTCGACCCCCGCGCGCTCAAGGGCACCGGGCCCGGCGGTCGCCTGCTCAAGGGTGACGTGTTGCGCGAGATCGAATCGAAGCCGGCCGCTGCGCCGGCGCCCGCCGGCGAATCGCCCGCGATTCCCGCCCAGGCGCCGGGCGCGCCCGCCGGCGCGCCCATCGAGGAGGCCGACGAGCAGATCGTGCCAATGAGCCGCATCCGGCAGCGGATTGCCGAGCGGCTGGTCCGCGCGCAGCACACCGCGGCGATCCTCACCACCTTCAACGAAGTGGACATGACCGCGGTGCTCGAGCTGCGCGCGCGACACCGCGACGCGTTCGAGAAGAAGCACGGCGTGAAGCTCGGTTTCATGAGCCTGTTCGGACGCGCCGTGATCCTGGCGCTCGCCGATGTGCCCGAACTGAATGCCGAGATCCGCGGCACCGACATCGTCTATCGCCGCCGCGTTCATCTTGGCGTGGCGGTGGGCACCGAGCGCGGGCTGGTGGTGCCGGTGGTGAAGCGCGCCGACACGCTCTCGCTCGCCGAGATGGAGCGCGAGATCGGCCGGCTCGCCGCGCGCGGGCGCGACGGCGCGCTCTCCCTCGACGAGCTGTCGGGCGGGACGTTCACGATCTCGAACGGCGGCGTCTATGGCTCGCTGCTCTCGACGCCGATCCTCAATCCGCCGCAGAGCGGCATTCTCGGCATGCACAAGATCGAGAAGCGGCCGGTAGTGGTGGACGACCAGATCGTGATCCGCCCGATGATGTACCTCGCGGTGTCCTACGATCACCGAATCGTGGATGGCGAGCAGGCCGTCACCTTCCTGGTGCGCGTCAAGGAACGGCTCGAGGATCCCGAGCGCATGCTGCTCGAGATCTGAACAGGTCATGAGCTACGACCTGGTGGTGATCGGCTCGGGACCGGGCGGCTACGTCGCGGCGATCCGCGCCGCGCAGCTCGGCCTCAAGACCGCGTGCGTCGAGAAGTATCCGACCCTGGGCGGCACCTGCCTCAACGTCGGCTGTATTCCCAGCAAGGCGCTGCTCGACTCGACCGAGAACTTGCACCACGTGAAGCACGGCCTCGCCGTGCACGGCATCCGCGCCACCGCCGAGTTCGATCTCGCCACCATGATGAAGCGGAAGGACACCGTGGTGCGCGGGCTCACCTCGGGGGTCGGCACGCTGTTCAAGAAGTACGGTGTGGCGCCGGTGTTCGGATTCGGGCGCATCGAGTCGCCGGGCCGCGTCGAGGTGAAGGGGGAGAGCGGCGCCCAGACGCTCGACACCCAGCGCATCCTGATCGCCACCGGCAGCAAGGCGGCGGCGCTCCCCGGCGTCGCGTTCGATGGCCGCCGCATCGTCCATTCGACCGACGCGCTGGCGCTTCCCGAGGTGCCGCGGCGCCTGATGGTGGTCGGCGCCGGCGCGATCGGGCTCGAGCTGGGCTCGGTGTGGATGCGGCTCGGATCCGAGGTGCGCGTGCTCGAGTTCCAGGACCGGATCCTGCCGGGCGTCGATCGCGGGAGCGGGGCGATGCTCAAGAAGATCCTCGAGCGGCAGGGGTTCCGCTTCGACCTGGAGACCTCGGCCCGGGCGGCTCGCGTCGAGGGCGACGAAGTGCGGGTGACGATCGATTCGAAGGGCATCACGCGCGAAGAGGCCTGCGAGGTGCTGCTGGTGGCGGTGGGGCGCCGGCCCTACACCGAGGGGCTGGGCGCCCGCGAGGCCGGCGTCGAGCTGGACGAGAAGGGCCGCGTACGCGTGAACGAGCGCTACGAAACTCGCGTGCCCGGAATCTTCGCGATCGGCGACGTGACGGCCGGACCCATGCTGGCGCACAAGGCCGAAGAGGAGGGCATCGCCGCGGTGGAGAACATGGCCGGACGCGCCGGACATGTGTCCTACGACTGCATCCCGAACGTCGTCTACACCTGGCCGGAACTGGCCAGCGTGGGGCTGACGGTCGAGGAGGCCGAGCGGCAGAGGCGTGAAGTCCGCGTCGGGACCTTCCCGTTCATGGTCAACGGCCGGGCCAGGGCCATGAACGAGCGGGATGGGCAGGTCGCGCTGGTGGCCGACGCCGCGACCGACCGGCTGCTGGGTGCCCACATCCTGGGGCCGTGGGCGAGCGACTTGATCGCGGAGCTGGTGGTGGCCATGGAGATGGGGGCGAGCTCCGAGGACGTGGCCCGCTCGGTCCACGCCCATCCCACGCTGGCGGAGGCGATCAAGGAGGCCGCCCTGGCGGTTACGGGCAGCCCGATTCATATCTAGGGTTGTGCGGCGCAGAATGTTGAGCGGCTCCGGGGATCCCGAGGCCCGGGGGACGGGTTTCCGGGCCCATTGCAATTCGCCGCGACGCGCCAGCAACCCGGCGATAAGGGCCGATCCTGCGCTTTGCTGCTTGAATTCTGGCCCGAGAATCCCTAGACTTTTCGCGTTATTCGGAATTCTGCGCCTGCCCTTAGGTCCCTCCCTGTTGGCGCAGAAGCCCGCCGTCCCTATCCCCGGCGGGCATTCTCCGAAGCACGACAGCTTGTCCCCGCATCCACGGAGAGCCCTTTCTCATGAGGACGTCCATGAAGTTATGCGTGCCGGCAGTGCTGGCATTGGCCACCGCCCTGGCCACTCCGGCGCACGCGGTCGTTCCGGTCGTTTTCGGGACCAGCTGGGACGGACCGACGAATTCGCTTCAGCACATCGTTGACGGTCTCTACGGACCAGGACACATCACCGTCACCACCGACTATCTCGGCGCCAAGCCCGGCGACCCCGATCCGTGGTTCTGGTTCGGCGATCATTTCTCGGCGATGCTGGTGCGTGAAGTGGCCGGCAACGCCGACAACAACATTCTCGGCTGGTACGTCGAGGATGGCCACAAGCCGGTGATCGACGGCGTGGACGACGGCGTGGTGTTCGACGGGCCGGCCAGCGAGGGCGCCTCGTCGATGATCGTGTTCAATCATCCGATGACGCGCTTCGGCTTCTACCTCAATCCGAACGGGCACGGTGACGCCATCAACGCGCCGGAGCCCGAGATGTTCTTCACGAATCGCTTCTACAACGATCTCGGGCCGAACGGCGTGGCGATCCACGCGCCGTTCGACGGCGACGTGCAAGCGCTGGTGTTCGACATCTCGCAGTGGACGCATCCTAATACCTGGCTGGTGTGCTTCGAGGATCTCGACAGCGGAGCCAATCCGGGTCCGTGCTGCTACCCGACGGACAACGACTTCAATGACCTGGTCTTCGAGGTCACCGCGTTCGGCGCCACGCCGACCGTGCCTCTGACCATGGGAGCATTGAAGACCAAGTACCTGCACTAGCTCCGAATCGCCGGTCCCCCCTCCCGGCCACACGGGCGCGTTCCGACTCTGGAACGCGCTCGTGCCTTTGGTGGCGGATTCGAGGCCGCGGGCCGCGCCGCGGCTTGCGTCGCGGAGCGATCGCGGGAACACTGCGCGACGATGCCGATCCTTCCCTCCTCGAGCGCGGCACGGCGGCGCCTCTGGATCGCGGCGCTCGCTCTGATCGCGGCCGCGGTGATCCCGACCGTGGTGGTGAAACGCCTCGATGGTGACAACCGCTTCTGCATCTCCTGCCACTTGCATGGCCAGATCTATCGCGACATGACCGAGGCGCCGGCGCGGACCCTGTCGGCCGCGCACTTCCGGGCGCATCACGGCAATCACCCCGAGCGTTGCTTCACCTGCCACAGCGGCGAAGGGCTGGCGGGCTGGAGTCAGGTGACGCTGCTCTCGGCCTGGGACGCGGCGCGCTGGGTGGCCGGCGATCGGCACGAACCGACTTCCATGCGCCTGCCGCTCACCAACTCCGCCTGCCTCAAGTGCCATGAGAAGGACGTCCATGGCACGAAGAGCAGCGAGGAGACCGACGAGTACCACCAGCTCTCCGACCACCTCGGCGTCAAACTGCCCTGCTTCTCCTGCCATCAGGTGCATCGGGCCGGGCCGAGCGACAGGCACTACCTCGACAACGTCAGCGTCCGAGCGCAGTGCCAGCGCTGTCACCGCGATCTGGACGCTGGAGGCACCGAGGGGTAGCCTTGCCGACCTCGCAGTGAATCATCGCTTCCGGTCGGGCCGCGGATCGTCATGAATTCAGGGGAGGAGTGCATGAACGCACGTATCGCTATCGCCGCCGTTCTCGGACTGACCGCGCTGACCGGTGTGGCGGGGCAGCTTCGGGCGTATCCGGGAGGAACGCCCCGGTTCACGACCAACGCCAACACCTACTGCGCCGGATGTCATTCGTCGGTGGGGGCGGACCAGCTTCGCGATCAGCCCGCCGACATTGCCAGCAGCATGACGGTCGAGAACCGGCACTACGCGTCCATTCAGGGCGGGCAGGAGCGATACGGCAAGCTGTCGGAGGACGATCGCAAGAAGCTGCTCGACACCGTGAAGGCGATGGATGCGAACAGCAAGGTCGAGATCGCCGCCTCGGCCACCACCGTGAAGGCGCTCGGCACGCTGACCGTCACCGTCACCACGCACGGCGGCGCGGGTCCGGTGGTGGGCGTGATGCTCACCGATAACGACCTTCGCTTCGAATCCAGCCCGGTGCAGACCGAGGGGTTCCTGATCACCAAGGCGCCCGACGTCACCGGTCCCGACGGCAAGCCGCAGACCGCATTCCTCGACGGTCGCTACAAGGACCTGCAGAAGAACATCAACTACGTGAACGTGCAGGGCGTGAAGAGCGATCCTTCGACCAACACCTATCCGACCTGCAAGGTGGTCTACACGCTCCAGGCGCCGTCCAAGCCCGGCACCTACACCGTCACTGCGGCATTCCTCTACGGCACCGAGAACGCCTCGCCGATTGGCCGGCAGGAGACACCGGACGGCCGCGTGTTGCCGGCGGGCGGCGGCGGCGGAGCCTCGGGTCGCATTCAGTTCGCCAAGACCCTGACCATCACCGTCAGCTGATCGGACTTCGGCCAGGGGGCCGGCGCGACCCGCGCCGGCCCCCCGGAACCCGCTCTTCCCCGAACGCGTCGGGTTACCTGGCGGCCTGAACGCTCGCCTCAAGGCGGCCCGGGCCGCCTCGGCAACGCGTCATCAACAATCTTCACCGCACCATCTTCATAGCACGCGCACCACGCGGACCGAAGCGCCGGCGTGCGTGCGCACCAGATAGAGCCCAGGCGGCACCACACGGCCCGCATCGTCCAGCCCGTTCCACTGAACCCGTCCCGAGGAACCGGCTCCGCCGGCCAGCGTGCGCACCCGCCGCCCCGCGGCATCGAAGATGTCGAGCCGCGAGTCCCGGGCGCCGCCCGCGGCAATCTCGAACGAGACGGCGCTCGTGAACGGATTGGGAGACGCCACGAGTGAATTCGCGGCGGGCGGCGGCGCCGCCACGCTCGCGAGCGCGTCGCCGCTGGGACCGACGCGGGTCGCGTAGACGTCGTACGCATTGGCGGGCGTGTGGTTTCGCGAGTCGAGCCATACCGCATACACGCCTCCGCGCCCGTCAGGAACGAGCGCCGGCTGATAGCGAACCCCGGGTCCCGCGCACACGACGAGCCCCGAATCGGGAAAACCGGGCGCCATCGTTCCGTTCGAACGCACCCGCAACACGCGCAGATCGGACAGGAAGTACGTGGTTGGATCGACGTTCCCCCACTCCAGGTAGCACCCGGCCGCGCCGTCGGTCGCGAGCCACCCGACCGAGAAGACATTCGCGGGGAACTCGACGCCGGGCGCGGGCCAGCCGGAAAGGGCCGCGCCCGTTCCGTCCAGGCCGCTCACGTAGTTGAGCCAGCTGCCGTAGTCCCCCGGCGGGCCCGCGATCATCGGGAAAAGCACTCCTCCGTTCCCATCGGCGAGGATCCCTCCGGTCAGACAGCCGACGCCGGTGTCCGCGACCACGCGGTGACCCTCGGGCGGCCAGCCAGCGGCGACGTTGCCGGTCGTGTCGAAGCGCTGAACGAAACCGCTCTCACCCACATTCCAGTTCACGAACACGCCTCCAGCGCCGTCGTGATCGAAGGTGAATCCCGTGCCCAGCGGGACGCCAGGCGGGAAGAATCCGCCCGAGGGCCAGCTCGGACTCGGTCCGTTCGGCGAGAGGTGGACCAGAAACTCCTCGAAGCTCTGTTCGGGCAGCCCGAAGTGGACGGTTCGGGCTTCGAGTGCGTAGAGACCGCCGACACCGTCGTCACGACTGAATCCGAGCGAGATGTTCGTGGTATCGGGCACGGTCGCGAGACGAGTGCCACCCGCGTCCCAGCCCGCCGCCACCGTTCCATCGGGCAGGACCCGCGACGCGAACAGCGCGCGCGGCAGGCCCGGGGAGTCGCGTCCATCCGCCCACACGACGTAAACGCCGCCGCCGGGGTCGGCGGCGATCTGCGCGTGCTTGTAGCCCGGAGCGTCGCAGAGCAGGACGCCGTTCGCGGGCCACGCGGGATCGGCGCTGCCATCGGCGCGCAGGTGATGGATGTAGACCCCGGGATTCGAGAGCGCGTAGTAACAGCCACCCAGGAGATCGGGCGCAAGTCCGTCCACGTAGCCGCTGCCGGCCACCGCCACGGGCCAGCCCGGCACGGTCGCGCCGCCGGTCGTGAGCCGCGCGATGGAACTCGGCAGCAGGATGTCCCGCAGCACGAGCAGCGCTCCGTCCGAAGCCACGGCGGTCTGAAAACCCTGGACAGGCGTGGGGCCACTCAGCGGGGTGCCGTTGGCGGGCCAGCCGGCGAGACCGGGGTTTGCTGCAGCGACCAGTACGATTGCGGCGCAGAGCGCCGCGCGGCGGGAGGTAGGTTTGAAGCGGTCCATGGCAATCTCCAGGTTGGGGCGTGAGACAGGGAACCGGAGAAGTAGCCAGGAATTAGTTGGGGAGCCTCCGCGCGTGGCGCCGCGGGGTCGCGGCTGCCGTCGTCCTACCCGTAACCGACCGCGACGGTTCCACGGGTTTGACCCCGTCGCGCGGCTTCGGCCATTCTGCGCCGATGCGCGAACTGATCTTCGGAGGCTGGCGAGCACTCGCCATCGAGACCGGATATCTGTGGCTCGATGGCGGCTCGATGTTCGGCTCGGTGCCGAAGCCCCTGTGGGCCAAGCTGCAGCCGCCCGACGAGAGGAACCGCATCCGGCTGGCGATGCGCTGCCTGCTGCTCGACGGCTACGGGCGCCGCGTGCTGGTCGACATCGGCATCGGCGACAAGTTTCCGCCCAAGCTCGCCGACATCTACCGCGTGGAGCACGAGCAGCACGACCTCGAGCGGTCGCTGGCGGCGCAGGGGCTCGATCCCCGCGATGTGACCGACGTGGTGCTGACCCACCTCCATTTCGACCACGCCGGCGGCTCGACGAAACGCGCCGGAGACCGGCTGGTGCCGACTCTGCCGCGCGCGCGGTATCACGTGCAGGCGCGCAATCTCGAGAACGCGCGACATTCCAACCTGCGCGAGCGCGCTTCGTACCTCAGCGAGAACTTCGAGCCGCTGGTCGAGGCCGGGGTCCTGAACCTGATGGAGGGGCCGCAGCGCCCCTGGCCCGAAGTCGAGCTGCTGCTCGCCGAGGGACATACGCGCGGCCAGCAGCTGCTGCGCGTGGGTGGCCCGGAGGAGGCCTTGTACTTCGTGGCCGACTTGATCCCGACCGCGAGTCACGTGCGCATTCCTTTCGTGATGGGCTACGACGTCGCCGCGATCGAGACCATGACCGAAAAGCGCGCGCTGCTCGAGCGTGCGCATCGCGAGCGCTCGTGGATCTTTCTCGAGCACGACCCCGAGCTGGCGCTGGGGAAGCCCGAGCCGGACGGCGAGGACTTCCGCTGGAGCGAAACGGTGCCGGCCGCGGAGGTTCGGCCGATGGTGCCGCAGGGCGACACCTCTTCCGACCGAGCAGGACGGGGTTGAGAGTGAAGATCGCCGCCCGATCCTCCGGGGTGAGCTGAGCCGTGTTCCACTCCCTGCTTGCGACCTGGTTCCGGCTGTCGCTGGAATGGGGTTACGCCGGCGTGTTCACGCTGATGGCGATCGAGTCGACGGTGTTTCCGCTGCCGAGCGAGGTGGTGATTCCCCCCGCCGCCTACTGGGCCGAGCAAGGCCGGTTCCACTTCTGGGGCGTGGTGGCGGCGGCTACGCTGGGCTCGTGGGCGGGCGCCGCGATTTCCTACTGGGTGGCGCGCGGGGTGGGCCGCCCGCTGATCCTGCGCTATGGGAAGTACCTGTTCGTGCCCGAGAAGAAATGGCTGCTGGCCGAGAAATGGATCCAGCACTTCTCGGCCGGCGGCATCTTCTTCGCGCGCCTGCTGCCGGTGGTGCGGCATCTGGTCTCGCTGCCGGCCGGAGCGGCGCGCATGAGCTTCACCGTCTTTTCGGTGATGACCCTGCTCGGTTCGTTCGTGTGGAGCACGGTGCTGGCGTGGTTCGGCGCGCGGGTGCTGGCCGATCAGCCGCGGTTGCTCGAGGACCCGGCGGCGATTCCGCACGTGCTGCAGGCCAAGCTGATGTGGTTCGTGCTGGCGGCGCTGGTGCTGCTGGCGCTCTACATCGGCGTGGACGTGGTCGGCCGCAAGCTCCGCCATCAGCCGATCGTCGAGCCCTGAGGAGGACGAGTGCCCAAGGTTCGCCTGTCGAAGGTCGGGAAGATGTATGCCGGCAAGCACCCGGCGGTGCGCGATCTCGATCTGGAGATCGACGACGGCGAGCTGCTGGTGCTGGTCGGGCCATCGGGCTGCGGCAAGTCCACGGTGCTGCGCATGATCGCGGGTCTCGAGGAGGTCAGCTCGGGCGAGATCCGGATCGGCGATCGAGTGGTGAACGACGTACCGCCTCGCGATCGTGACATCGCGATGGTGTTCCAGAATTACGCCCTTTACCCGCACATGAGCGTGTTCGACAACATGGCGTTCGGACTGCGGCGCCGCAAGGTGCCGGCGCCGGACGTCGATCGTCGCGTGCGCGCGGCGGCCGCGGCTCTCGACATCGAGCGCTACCTGGATCGCAAGCCGCGTGAGCTGTCGGGCGGCGAGCGCCAGCGTGTCGCGCTCGGCCGAGCCCTGGTCCGCGAGCCCAGCGTGTTCCTGTTCGACGAACCGCTCTCCAATCTCGACGCGCGGCTGAGAGTCCAGACGCGCGCCGAGATCAAGCGCCTCCATCAGCGCGTCAGGACGACCATGATCTACGTCACGCACGATCAGGTGGAGGCGATGACGCTCGGCGATCGCATCGCCGTGCTGCGCGCCGGGGAGCTGCAGCAGGTGGCGACTCCCGAGGCGCTCTACCACGAGCCGGCCAATGCGTTCGTGGCCGGCTTCATCGGCAGTCCGCCGATCAACCTGGTCCCGGCCGTGATTTCGGGGAACGGGTTGCTCGCGCTGGAAGTGGCGGGCTTCCATACGCCGGTGCCTGCGCCGCTCGGCGAGAAGCTGCTGCCGTTCCGCGGCCAGAGGGTGCTGGTGGGGATCCGGCCCGAGGATCTGATTCGAGGTTCGACCTCGGACGCCAAGTTTCGCCTGCGCGGCACCGTCGAGGTCTCGGAACCGCTCGGGAACGAAACCCTGGTCTACTGGCGGACCTCGGTGGGAGTGGTGGTCTCGCGCCAGACCGCCGGGGCGCCACCTCCGGTGGGCACCGAGGGGCAGCTCGAGGCGGGATACGACGCGCTCCACGTGTTCGATTCGCGCGACGAACGCGCCATCGCCTAGATTTTGCCCCGCCGATGTAACCGACTCTTGACAGTCCCGTTGCGTAATGTAATCGTTTTCATCGGCCCCGCGCGGAAGGCGTTCGGGGTCCTCCGAGTCCGAGTCCGCGCCCGCCGGGCCGCCGGCCTTCGCGCCTTGCGGCCCGGCGGCAGCTTCGCACCGACGACCCACAGCTCGCTCGTTCTTCCCAGAGGAGGTCCAGCCATGAAAGCAGGACTCAGCGCCGTCCTCGCCGCCGGCGCCCTGGCCGTATTCGCGACGGCGGCGTTCGCCTATCCGCCGCGCCCCGACGTCATCTGGGCGCGCGTCGCCACCGGCGCCACCATCACGCTCGACGGCAAGCTCGACGAGCCGTGCTGGGCGCAGGCCGAGACCAAGACCATCCAGTACCGCATCCCCGGCGGCAACGGCATTCCCGGCAGCGGCTATCAGGAGGAAGGCGGCACGCTCGCCACCGACACGATGAAGGCGGTGCTCAAGTTCCTCGTGATCGGCAATCAGCTCTACATGGGCTGCAAGGTGTTCGACAAGTCGATCGGAGGCTCGGACCAGTTCAATCGCTTCGACGGTCTGCTGATGAATCTGCGCAATCACGCCGCCGGCACCTATCCGGCGCCCGACGCCGAGTACTTCTACTCGTGGTGGCACCCCGAGAATCCGGCGCTCAACGCGCCCGGAAGCCTGCCGGGATTCCGTGGCTTCCCGTGGGGCTCGACCGACACGATTCCGCGCACGCCCGAGATGATCGCCAACTGGGACGCGGCGACCACGGTGCAGGGCACCAGCAACACCGACTCGGGAGCGCCCGACACCTCGTACACGATCGAGATGCGCTTTAACCTGGGGCCGATGGGCTACGACGTCACCAAGCCAGCCGGCGACATCGTCGAGTGGAACATCTCGATCTACGATTGCGACTGGTTCTGGCCGCTCGATCCCCTCCACTTCAGTTCCAACCGAACCTGGTGGGAGGGACCGTGGGGGAACGTGGGCTGGTACCACGAAGTGAGGATCTGCTCGCGGCCCGATGTCACGATCAATTCGGGCGCGGTGCCGGTGGTGCCGCCCGAGTTCATCGTGCCCAACGCCTCGGGCTTCCAGTCGCCCACCATCGACGGCGCGCTGACCGAGCCGGTGTGGGGTTCGGCGCCGTCGTTCGACATCCGCTACGGCGACGACGCATTGCGCCAGACCTATCCGGGCGTGGCACAGTGGCGGGCCGGGCAGTTCCAGCCAACCGTGAACGGCGGACTTGCGGCGGTGCTCGACCCCGGCGACTGCACGGTCAGGTACTTCTTCAAGGAGGACACGCTCTTCCTCGGCTTCGACGTGCGCGATCAGGTGGTCCAATACCACTCGCTGGTGGATCGCTGGGACGGTTTCATCGTCTCGATCAACGGGCGCGACTCGCTCAATCGCGATCGCGTGCTGATTCCACGCCGGCTCTCGTTCCAGGTGGGTCCTGACGGGAAGGCGCTGGCGCAGGACTACCTGCCCTACCTGCGCGATTCGCTGCACGGGGCGAAGGTGCAGATCCATCTCAATCCCGGAACCGTGCTCGACACGCTCGGCGAGGTGCCCGACAACGGCTATCAGGCCGAGCTGGCGCTCGATCTCACCAAGCTCGGCTATCCGCACGGCCGCGGCGACGGGTTGCTGTTCCTGGGGATCGATCTGCTCGATGGCGATTCGTTCCAACCCATCACCGACAGTTACGGCACCCGAACCTGGTGGTTCCGACAATACGAGGGCGAGAACAGCTCGTGCTGGGGCTACCTCGATCCCACCGTGGGGGTCACCGCGGTCGGGCCCGATCCGTTGCAGCCCGCGAAACTGGAGCTGGTCGGCACGCAACCCAATCCCTTCCGGCAGGTCACCACGCTGCATTTCTCGCTGCCGAAAGCGGCGCACGTCGGGCTCGACGTCTACGATCTGCAGGGGCGCGTCGTCATGCAGCGGGATCTGGGCCGGCGTGCCGCGGGCGACCAGCGCTATTCGTTCAGCGCCGAGGGCCTCAACTCGGGTCTCTACTTCTATCGGCTGCGCCTGGTCGATTCTCAGACCGGGACGTCGGCCGGCACGCTCAACGGCCGGATGATGCTGGTCCGATAATCCAGGCGGTCACGGCGCGAGAGGCGGTGACTCGACCGCCTCTCGCGTCTTTCCCGGGGAGATGAGGCGCACACAGCTTGGGCTTCCGCGTGCGGCGTGAAGGACTGCTCAGGATCGTGGCGGGCGCGGGAGTGGCGCTGGCCTGGGCGGTTTCCGGTTTCGCCGGCACCACCGGCCGCATCAGCGGCCGCGTCACCGACCCGAAGCACCAGCCGCTCGAGGCGGTGAGCGTCGCGATCCCGGCACTGAAGGTCGGCGCCTTCACCGACGCGCAGGGGCATTTCGACATCGCCAACGTCCCGGCCGGCACCTACGAGCTGAAGGTGAACCTGATGGGCTATCAGGCCACCACCGTGCAGAACGTGCTGGTGACCGCCGACCAGACCGCCACGCTCGACGTCACCATCGGCGAAGCGCCGATCGCCGTAAAGGAGGTGGTGATCACCGCCAAGCGGCCAGTGGTGGACGTGAACCAGACCAGCAATATCGCCACCGTGAGCCGGCAGGAGATCGAGAAGCTGCCGGTTCAGCAGCTGAACGACCTGGTGGCGCTGCAGGCCGGCGTGGTTTCCCAGGGCTCGGAGCTGCACGTGCGCGGCGGGCGGAGCGACGAGGTGCAGTATCAGGTGGACGGAGTGTCGGTCAACAACCTCTACGACAATCACTCGATGCTGCAGCTCGACCGCTCGGTGCTGGAGGAAGTGCAGGTCATCACCGGCACCTTCGACGCCGAGTACGGGCAGGCCATGAGCGGGGTGGTGAACGCGGTGCTGAAGCGTGGCGGCGATCGCTTCCAGTGGAATGGCGAGGCGATGCTCGGGGCCTGGCTCGCTCCCTGGTCCTCGGACCGGATCGAGGCGCCGCTGGCCAAGCCCACCGACATCAAGAATTTCCAGTTCACGGCGAGCGGCCCGATGCCGGTCGCGCATACCACCTATCTGGCCAACCTCCGCTACGGCGATCAGCAGGACTGGGTGCGCGGCGAACGCCGCTTCACGCCGGCGAAGGACAACACGATTGACGGCACCAAGTATCTGAACCCGGATGGCGACTTCGCCCGCTTCTCGCTGGCCTACAACCACGACTGGACGGGGCTCGTCAAGCTCTCGACGCGACCGGGCAGCCGCTACGAGCTCGGCTATCAGGCGGTGGGAGAGCTGCTCGACACCCGCCCCGACACCTGGGTCTGGCGGTTCGATCCCGACGGGCTCACCCGGCAGCACACCTTCTCGGTTTCGCAGGGCGCGGACTTCACGCTGACACCCACGGCCAAGAGTTTCTATAACCTCGCGCTGCGGCTGAACACGTTCCGCTACAAGGACATGGTGTACGACGACTTCAACGATCTGCGTTACGACGCGGCCGGAGGGCCGCAGAGCAGCGCCAACTACGAGAACAACGCGATCTATGCGGGCGTGGACCTCAACCGTTTCATTCAGAACACCGACGCGATCGAAGCGAAGACCTCGTACGTGAACGAGTCGCACTCCAGCAATCGCTACAAGCTCGGCGGCGAGTTCCAGTGGCCGGCGATCCAGTTCGGGCACCCGGGCTGGCTCACCTACGCCAGCGGTCCGGGCGGACAGACCCTGGTGCGACATCAGGACGATCCGCCGAATTTCCCCGGGCCCCTGACCTATCATCCGATCCAGGGCGCGGCCTACGCGCAGGACGACATCGAGTGGCAGCAGATTCGGCTGCGCGCCGGGCTTCGCTACGACCTCTTCGACGCCCGCACCACGCTGCCCAGCGATCTCTCGAACCCCGCCAATTCGATTCCGGGCGCGCCGCAGTCGGTCCAGGTGCCGACCACCGCCAAGCAAACGTTTTCGCCGCGCATCGGCGTCTCGTACCCGATCACGCCCGGGCTCTCCCTGTACTTCGCCTACGGCCACTTCTACCAGATGCCGCAGCTCGGCAACATCTTCGACAACAGCGACTACTCGGTGCTCAACGATCTGCAATCCACCATCGTCTACAACGTGATGGGCAACCCCGACGTGAAGCCGCAACGCACCGTGCAGTACCAGTTCGGTTACAAGCAGGCGATCAACGACAACTTCGGCGTGGACGTGAACGCCTTCTACAAGGACATCCGCGACCTGCTGGGCGTCGAGTTCATCTCCACCTACAACGACGCCGAGTATCCGCGCTTCACCAACGTCGACTTCGGCAGCGTGGTGGGATTCACGATCAGCGCCGACCACCGGGCGCTCGGGCCGTTCAGCCTGGCGATGGACTACACCTGGCAGATCGCCGAGGGCAGCTCGAGCGATCCGCGCGAGACCGCGACGCGGGCCGCCGCCGGCCTCGATCCGCGGCCACAGGACATCCCGTTCGACTGGGACCAGCGCAACACCTTCAACCTCACCGCCACGGTCAGCAACCCCAAGCTCTACACCGTGAGCGGGGTGTTCCGCCTGGCGAGCGGCCAGCCCTACACGCCTTCGACCAGCGTCGGCGGCTTCGGCCAGGGCTTCCAGACCAATGAGGGTCGCAAGCCGTTCTCCTGGCTGATGGACTTCCGGGGCGAAACCTACGTCCGAATGTTCGGCATGCCGACCACCGCCTTCCTGCGCATCTTCAACGTGTTCGACACGCGGTTCTTCAACGGATTCGTGTTCCCCACGTCGGGCAACGTCGACAGCTCGAGCAATCCCGCCGACGTCGGCGTGGAAGAGGATCCGACCCGCTTCTATCCGCCCCGCCGCCTCGAGTTCGGCTTCAACCTGCGAGGCGGCTCATGAGGCGCCTGATTGCGACCGCGATTCCGATCGTGGTGCTGGCGGCCGGCGCCAGCGCTCAGCTCGTGCCGACCACGCCGCCCGCCCAGCGTGGCACCATCAGCGCCGAGCGTGCCGGGACCCACGACGCCGCCAACATCCGCACCGTGTTCTACAACTTCGGCATGGTGGGGGACTACCCCGTCGATCCCGGCAACGTGGACCTCACCACGTTCCACTCGGTCGAAGTGCCCAAGGGCTCGGGCATGAACTACTCGGACGGCATCACGCCGTTCGTGCTGGTCAAGGTCCCGCAGGGCGACGGCACCTACAACTACATCATGGAAACCGGCTATCGCGAGCGCCAGGGCATCAGCCCCTACACCAACCGAGAGATGCGCTTCGAGCCGCGGCCGGGATTCTTCGAGCCCGATCCCAACAAGAACAAGGGCCGCTCGCCGGCGATCAGCAATGACCCGCGGACCTGGCCTTCGTCGTGGCCGGACAAGACGAACGATCCCGACGATCCGGGCTGGCCGGGCTCGTGGGACGGCTACTTCGGCAAGCGCCCCGCCGCCGATCAGGAGAGCTACACCGTCATGGACGATCAGGCCTACGACGCCTGGCCGACCTACTTTCCCGACTACCGAGATTCCACCCGGCGCGGTCTGGGGCTGCGCGTCGAGGTGCGCGGATTCCAGTGGTCCAATCCGCAGGCCGGCAACGTCATCTTCTGGCACTACGACATCACCAACGAAGGCACCACCGACTACAACGACAACATCGTCTTCGGCCTCTACATGGATTCGGGCGTCGGCGGCTCGACGCTGTCGTGCGACGGCGTGTTCGAATCGGACGACGACAACGCCTACTGGGACAAGTCGGCCGGGTTGAACCTGGTCTACACCTGGGACACTTACGGCCACGGCCGCGACCTGTCCGGCCCGTGCGGCAAGACCGGCTATCTCGGCTACGCCTATCTCGAGACGCCGGGCAATCCCTACGACGGCATCGACAACGACGGCGATGGCATCGTGGACGAGCGGCGCGACAGTGGCCCGGGCATCCGGATCGTGGGACAGGACGCGATCCGCGCCTACGTCGAGGCGCACTACGACACCACCAGGTTCTACGCGACCTACGGTCCACTCGAGAACCGGCCCGCCTACCGCGCGGGAGTGTGGTGGACCGGCGACGAGGACATGGACTGGCGTGCCGACCTCGACGACGTCGGCGCGGACGGCGTCGCCGACACTCATGACACCGGCGAGGGCGACGGGATTCCCACCGACGGCGAGCCCAACTTCGACCGGACCGATCTGAACGAGTCGGATCAGATCGGGCTGACCGGCTTCAAGATGAATCGGATTCGCGCCGGACAGGGCAATCCCGACCCCACCATCGACGACATCCTGTTCTACGACAATCCCCAGCACTGGCCGGAGCGGCTCTGGCAGCACTTCACCGATCCCAATCCCGCCGCGCGCTTCGATTCGGCGCTGGCCGCCAACTACAACATCGCGTTCCTGTTCGCCTCGGGCCCCTTCCAGCTCCCGGCCGGCAAGCACGAACGGTTCAGCCTGGCGCTCGCCTACGGCCAGGACCTTCAGGAGCTGCGCGAGAACGTCCAGACCGTGCAGCTCATTTACAACGCGAACTACCAGTTCGCGGTTCCGCCGTCGCTCCCCACGGTGAGCGCCGAGGCCGGCGACGGCTACGTGCGGCTCAACTGGAACGACGTGGCCGAGCGCTCGATCGACCCGGTCACCGGTCTCTACGACTTCGAGGGCTACAGGATCTATCGCTCGACCGATCCCGAATTCCGCGATCCCAAGACCATCAGCACCGGCCGTGGCGGCACGTTTCCCGGGAACGGTGTCCCGATCGCTCAGTTCGATCTCGCCGACGGCAAGACCGGCTATTCGAAGAAGACCATCGATGGGGTCGCGTACTGGCTCGGGAGCGACACCGGCATCAAGCACACGTTCACCGATTCCACCGCCGTCAACGGCCAGCAGTACTACTACGCGGTCTGCGCCTACGACTTCGGCTACGAGCCGGGCTCCGACTCGCTGGCGATCTATCCGAGCGAGAACTCGATCGCCGTGTCACGCACTCCGCGCGGCGGCGTGATCCTGCCGCCCAACGTGGTCTCGGTGCGCCCGGACGTTCGCGTTTCGGGCTACACCTCGGCGGTGGCGCAGGCCGCTCGGCACGCGCTGGGCGACGGCACCGGCGCGGTGTCGGTGCAGGTCGTCAACTCGAACGAGGTGCCGGACCGTCACCTGTTCAAGATCTCGTTCTCGGCCCCGGCCGCCGAGAGCATCCTCGCCACTTCCTACGGGCTCTCGGACAGCACCAATGGGGCGGTGTTCTTCACCACCGGCAGCGACTTCGATTCGGTGGGCTCGGGTCCGGTGGGGAGTGGCCTGTTGCCGGTCATCTACACCCAGAAGCACGTCACCGTGGACAGCACGCACTCGGGATTCGACCCCGGTTCGCCCACCAGCTCGAAGCTGTTCTCGAGCTACCAGACCACCAACAAGTCCATCAATCTCAGGCGCCCGGGATTCCCGGACGACATCCGCATCGTGTTCAGCGATCAGTACGTGGACACGTCGCTGGCGGTGGGCATCGGATTCCCCGCGCGCCCCGCCAAATTCAAGATCTACGCCGAGACTCCGCAGGGAGATCTCCCGCTCGACTTCCGATTCCGCGAGACCGGCACCGCCAATGGAGTGCTCGACCGGCCGGATGAGTGGATCGACGTCCTGACTCACGGCGCCGCGCCCCCCACCACGCAGGACATCACCTGGCGCGTCCAGCTCGACACGCTCGGACTGGCGGCCGGCGGACCGCGAACGCCGCCGACGCTCGGCGACGTGTACCACCTGCGCGTCCATCGCCCGCTGCAGGCCAGCGACATCTACACCTTCGAGACCAAGGCCCAGTCGGTCGCCTCCTCGAGCGGCGGCGCGCATGCCAAGCCCTACGTCGTGCCCAACCCGTACGTCGGCTCGGCGAGCTTCGAGCCCGCTCCCTACGCGGTGTCGGGACGCGGCGAGCGCCGCATCGAGTTCCGGGACATTCCGCTCAACGCCGTGATTCGCATCTACACGGTGCGCGGCGACCTGGTCCAGACCCTGCGCCAGGATGGATCGAGCGCCGGATTCGTCGCGTGGAATCTGCGCACCAAGGACAACCTCGATCTGGCGCCGGGACTCTACGTCTTCAACGTCGAGGCGCCCGGCTACTCGGGCTCGCTCGGCAAATTCGCGGTGATCAAGTGAGGGCGCGCGTTCGGGTCGGGCTGGCCGTGGCGTTGCTGTTCGTGGCGCCGCTCGGGGCGCACGCGCAGAGCAAGGTGGGCACGACCTTCGGCGACTTTCTACTGATCGAGCCCAGCGCGCGGATCGCGGGCATGGGGAACGCCGGGGTGACGCTCGATTTCGGCATCGAGTCGGCCTACTACAACCCGGCCTCGATCGGCCGGCTGGGAGGTTGGGCGGTCCAGTTCGATCACGCCGCGTGGTTCGCCGACATCGCCTACGACTATGTCGCGGTGGGTGTGCCGCTCGGAAAGTGGGGCAACGGAGTGGTGAGTATCACGCATCTTGGCTCGGGCGACATGGACGTGCGCACCGTGGAGCAACCGCTCGGCACGGGGGAGCAGTTCAACGTCTCCGACCTCGCGGTCGGTCTCGGCTACGGGCTCGAGATCACCGACCGATTCGTCGCCGGCGGCCAGATGACGCTGGCTCAGGAGCGCATCTGGCACAGCACCGCGGGCGCGGTCATGTTCAATTTCGGCGCGCTCTACCGCACCTCGCCGAACGGGCTGCGGCTGGGGGCGAGCCTTTCCAACTTCGGCACCGGCTCGCAATTCGACGGGCGGGACCTGATGATCCTCTACGATCAGGATCCCTCGCGCTTTGGCGACAACAACGCGCTTCCGGGCGACGCGCAGACCAACTCGTTCGGCGTGCCGGTGCTGTTCCGCGCCGGATTGGGCCAGCGATTCTCGCTGTCGTCCGACGCGCGCCTCGACGTGGTCGTGGATGCCTTTCACCCCAACAACAACACCGAGAGCATCAGCGCCGGCACGGAGCTGGAGCTGCGCAAGCTGCTGGCGCTGCGCGCCGGCTATCAGAACCTGTTCCAGCAGGATTCCGAGGTCGGTCTGACGCTCGGCGGCGGCATCCTCGGAACTCAGAACGGCTTCCGTTACAACATCGACTACGCCTGGGCCGACGAGGGCCGGCTGGGCAATGCCCAGCGGTTCAGCCTCGGCCTT
>DATKAB010000205.1 GCA_035498555.1 Candidatus Sulfotelmatobacter sp. | reverse complement strand
TTCGTGCCCTGGCCGAGCTGCGGCTGGAAGTAGCCACCGACGTACGTCGGCACCAGCTCGCCCCACTGGCCGTGCGGCGGATCTTCGTTCGGGTTGCCCTGGTCGTAGTTCAGCGGACCACTCGAGTACGGCGTGCCGCCGATCACGAGGTCGTACTGGATCGTGGCCGGCGAAGCCTGATTGAGCAGGTTGTGGATGTAGGTGATCGCCATGTGGACGGTGGCGCCACGCACGTAGTGAACGCCGTAGGCCGCGGTGAAGCTGTAGAACGGCAGACGGCCGCCGAAGCACGCGATCTCGCCCGTACCGAAGTTCAGCATGAACTTGCCGTCGGCATCGGGAGACCACCACGGCGCGACGCGCAGACCGATTTCGCCGTTCGGGTCGTTGCCGTCGGCAGCGACGTCGGCGCAGAACGTGTACGCGCTGCAGTTCTCGAACTGGGCTTCGGTGGCGCCGCCGTCGGTCGAGAAGCTCCACGTGTGCAGATTCGCATAGCCGAAGCACACCAGATCCTGATCGCTGATCACGATGGACGCCGGATACGAGTTCGTGACGTTGAGCGTCGAGATGGGACAGTCGTTGAACACGCGCGTGGTGACGTTCGCCGCGTTCGGGTTCGGCGTCGAACCCGGACACACTCGGCCGTCGGCGTACGCCGACGAGGCCGCGGCGAGAACACCCGCCAGCGCGAGCAACACGATGGAGTAGCGGATCCGCTGCATGCGTTCCTCCTTCAGGGTGGTGAGGCGTGATGACGTCGCGGATCGACGATTGTGCAGCCAACGCTGCACGACATCCAAGCTCCGCGAGGAGACAAGGCGGACCGACGCGCCCGAATCGCGTCCCTGCAGCATCCCGCGACGGACAGAAGAGTGAAGTCCGGGGGGATGGGGGTGGCGGGAGCCAGCGCCCATCGCGGTACATGAAAACGATTACATGCGCGCAAGGCCGGGTCAAGGAAATGATGAAGAACGCGGAGCGATTGGGGCCCGGCAAGGGCATCGCGCACGGTCGAGCCCCGGGGATTCCGGTGTCCCGGATGCCGTGCGCCATGAAGCGGACCGCCGTTGTTCCGGCCGGCGGACCGGGAGGCTCGTGGCCGGCCGCTGGGTCGATCGGGGCTCGGCGTAGCCTGCCCCGAGGGCGAACCGCCCCGTCGCCGCGGCGGAGGCGTCACCCCGCCCGAGCAGGGGCCGCGCGTGAGCCGGGCAAGGTGCTCGCGATCCTCATCGGCATCCTCGCGCGGATCGTCGCCTTCGTCGGGTTCCTGCTCGCGTCGATTCCCTTGCACCCAGCGCAACGATGCGGTGATTTCCCGCGCAGTGTCAGCGGGCCCCCGGCGTCGTGGCGCTGCGGGTCATCCACGAGCGGAGTCCGTGGAAGTTGCTCTTCGTGAACGTCACGTCCGACTCGCTGCTGCCGCGATGCGCGGGCGACTCCGCTCCCTCCTCAACTCTTGCCATCTCGTGCCGATGAGCTAGAGTGACATGCGTTCCGCCGGGGACCCTGTGTGTCCCCGCCTGTTCAACCGAGGGCCCTGTGCGCCCTCCGAGATAGGAAAGGACGAACCATGGCCACGCATGCTTCGGCGAACGATCGCTTCGCCACCCGCGCCGCGCTGTCCACCTCCGCCGGCGCCGTCACGATCCACCGCCTCGATCGCCTCGCGTCGCGTCTCGGCGTCTCGCTCGAGCGCCTGCCGTTCTCGATCCGCGTGCTGCTCGAAGCGGCCCTGCGCCACTGCGACGGCTATCAGGTCACCGAAGCCGACGTCGAGCGCCTCGCGCGCTGGAATCCGCACGCCACCGACGTGTCCGAGCTGCCGTTCAAGCCCGCCCGCGTGATCCTGCAGGACTTCACCGGCGTGCCGTGCGTCGTGGATCTCGCCGCGATGCGGGACGCGGTGCGCCGTCTCGGCGCCGATCCCAGGAAGATCAATCCGCTCGTGCCCGTCGATCTCGTGATCGATCACTCGGTGCAGGTGGACGTGTTCGGCAACGTGATCGCGCTCGAGCGCAACGCCGAGATCGAGTTCCAGCGCAATCGCGAGCGCTACGAGTTCCTGCGCTGGGGGCAGAAGGCGTTCTCGAACTTCCGCGTGGTGCCGCCCGCGACGGGCATCGTGCACCAGGTGAACCTCGAGTACCTCGCGCGCGGCGTGCTCACGCAGAAGCAGGGGAGCGAAACGCTCGCGTATCCCGACACGCTCGTCGGCACCGACTCGCACACCACGATGATCAACGGGCTCGGCGTGCTCGGCTGGGGCGTGGGCGGCATCGAGGCCGAAGCGGTGATGCTCGGACAGCCGCTCTATCTGGTGATGCCGCAGGTGGTCGGCTTCAGGCTCTCGGGCGCGCTGCGTGAAGGCGTCACCGCCACCGATCTGGTGCTGACCGTGACGCAAATGCTGCGCAAGAAGGGCGTGGTCGACAAATTCGTCGAGTTCCACGGTCCCGGTCTCTCGGCGATGTCGCTGCCCGATCGCGCCACCATCGCCAACATGTCGCCCGAGTACGGCGCGACCATGGGCTTCTTCCCGGTGGACGACGAAACGCTGCGTTACCTCCAGCGCACCGGCCGCGGCGACGCGGCGAAGCTGGTCGAAGCCTATTGCAAGGCGCAGCAGCTGTTCCGAGCCGATTCGACCGCCGATCCCGAATACTCCGATACACTCTCGCTCGATCTCGGCGACGTGGAACCGAGCCTCGCCGGCCCCAAACGGCCGCAGGATCGCGTCGCGCTGAAAGAGATGAAGAGCGCGTTTCGAAAGAGCCTGATCGCGCCGGTCAAAGAGCGCGGCTACGGGCTCGCGGAGGGCGAAGTCGGACGAACCGCCGAGGTCGGCATCAATGGCGATCGCTCGAAGCTCGCGCACGGCTCGGTGGTAATCGCGGCGATCACGTCGTGCACCAACACCTCCAATCCGTCGGTGATGGTGGGCGCGGGGCTGCTGGCGCGGAATGCGGTGGCGCGCGGGCTCAAGCGCAAGCCGCACGTCAAGACCAGCATGGCGCCGGGATCCAAGGTGGTGACCGAGTACCTGCAGCGCGCGGGACTGCTCAAGGATCTCGAAGCGCTTGGGTTCGACGTGGTGGGCTACGGATGCACCACGTGCATCGTGGAGGGCACGCCGGTACTGCTCTCCAATGGAACCGCGCAGCGCATCGAGGATCTTCCGGCCCAGGGGGGCACTCGATTGTTCGGGCCGGACACAGAGCGGCGTCTTGCGCTCGCCCGGCAGACGGAGCGGATGGATCAGGGCCTGCGGGAATGCGTGACGCTCGTCCTTCAGGACGGCCGCACGCTCTTGTGCACGCCGGATCACGAGATCCTGCGAGCCGACGGTCGCTGGGTCCGCGCCGACGCGCTCGACCTCGAGAAGGATCGCGTCGTGGTCGGCCTCGAGGCGCCGCTGGATTTGATCGACGACGACGAACGCGGCTACGAGCTACTCGCCGGCGATTTCCGCTTGACGATGGAGACGACCGAGGAACGGCTGCGGACACTGGCGTTCGCCCGCCTGCTCGGACATCTCCTCAGCGACGGGTCAATCAGCGTCACTGGACAGGGACGGATGAACGCCGGGCAGGCGGTGGACCGAGAGTCGATGCTCGACGACATCGAGCGCGTCACAGGCAAGCGGCCGGCCGGGAGCCGTTACGACGAGCGCAAGTGGAGCATCGCGATTCCCATGGAACTGACCGCCGGGATCCGATCGCTGGAGGGAGTGCGCGTCGGGCAGCGCATCGGCCAACCCGCGACACTGCCGGCCTTCCTGCTCGATTCCCGCTGCCCGAACGCGGTTGTCCGCGAATTCCTCGGCGGACTGTTTGGAGCCGACGGCTGGGCCCCGACGCTCGGGCGCCAGAGCTCGAATGAGAGAAAAGCGATCGTCAGGCCTCCGGCGTTCTCACAGACCTCGAAGGCCGAGCACGTTCCCGCGCTGAGAGCCATGATGCACAATCTCTTGCGGCTGCTCGCTCGCTGCGGAGTCGAGACCGACGGGTACGGGCTCTACGAGTACCCCACAAGGCGCTCGGCTTCGACCTACGCCGCCGCGCGCGACGGGGACCCGCGCATCGAAGTGCGACTCACGCTCCCGGACGGTCTGTCGTTCGTGGAGCGCGTGAGCTATCGCTATTGCGTTGACAAGTCGCTGCGCGCATCCGCTGCCGCGGTGTACTGGCGCACGGTGAAATCGGTGGAACAGCAGCGCCTGTGGATGGCTGAGCGACTCGAAGCCCATCGCCGGCGGGAGCCCGCGGTGGTCTTCGCGAGCGCTCGCAGGGCCGCGGCGACGGCGTTGCTCGAACGCGAGACACCCGTGTTCCCCCACTACTCGTTGCTCGAAGGGCACGACCGGTTCGACCGACTTCCTCGTCGAGAAGGAAAATTCAAGCCTCTTCACCGCGACCAGTGCGGGTTCCCCTCGCCGGTCGAACTGTTCCGCGAGATCGGAGCGCGCGACCGCTTCGCCGCGCTCGAGCCGAGAGTGGAGGACAAGCGCTATTGCGTGGAGAAGGAGGCAATGACGCTTCCCACGCTCGCTCTTCGCGTCATCGACCGGCGGCCGGCGGGGCGGCGCCGGGTGTTCGATCTCGCAGTCGAACGCGTGAATGCGTTCGTCGCGGGAGCCATCGCGGTGCACAATTGCATCGGCAACTCCGGTCCCCTCCCCGCGACGATCTCGGCTGCGGTGAGCGAGAACAAACTGGTCGCGGCCGCGGTGCTCTCGGGCAACCGCAATTTCGAGGGCCGCATCAATCCGCAGACGCGCGCCAACTACCTCGCGTCGCCGCCGCTGGTGGTGGCGTACGCCCTGGCCGGTACGGTGGACATCGACTTCGACACCGAGCCGCTCGGGACCGACCGGTCCGGGAAGCCGGTGTTCCTGCGCGAGCTGTGGCCGTCGCAGAAGCAGATCAGCGACACCGTGGCCTCGGCGCTCGAGCCGGCCATGTTCCAGAGGTCCTATGGCAACGTGTTCGACGGCAATCCGAAGTGGAACGCGATCCCGGTAGGCGGAGGCGAGCGCTACGAGTGGGATCCCGCCTCGACCTACATTCACGAGCCGCCGTTCTTCCAGAGCCTCACGCTCGATCCCCAGCCGGTGCGCGACGTGAAGGGCGCGCGTGTGCTGGTGATGGTCGCCGATTCGGTCACCACCGATCACATCTCGCCGGCCGGTGACATCGCGCTCGAGAGTCCGGCGGGGCGCTGGCTGCGCGAGCGCGGCATTCAGAAGGGCGACTTCAACTCGTATGGCTCGCGACGCGGCAACGATCTGGTGATGGTGCGCGGCACCTTCGCCAACATCCGACTCAAGAACCTGCTGGTGCCGGGGAGCGAAGGCAACATCACCACTTATTTCCCGAGCGGCGAGACGCTCTCGGTGTTCGACGCCGCCGAGCGCTACCGGGCGGCGAACACTCCGCTGCTGGTGCTGGCGGGGAAGGAGTACGGCTCGGGCTCCTCGCGCGACTGGGCCGCGAAGGGAACGCTCCTGCTCGGCGTGCGCGCGGTGCTGGCCGAGAGCTACGAGCGCATCCACCGCTCGAACCTGGTCGGCATGGGCGTGATGCCTCTCCAATACGAACCCGGCAGCAACGCTGAATCGCTCGGCCTCACCGGCGCCGAGGAGTTCGACATTTCGGGCCTCGAGGGCGAACTCAAGCCCGGCATGCGAGTGCTGATCAAGGCGCGCCGGCCGGACGCCGAGCTGTCGTTCCGCGCGATCGCGCGCCTCGACACCCCGGTCGAGGTGGAGTACTACCGCAACGGCGGCATCCTCCAGACCGTGCTGAGGAAGCTGGCCCGGAGCTGATGCCCCGGCAACGCGACGCATCCGCGAGCGCGGCCGGCGGGAAGATCGCCGGCCGCGGCGTTCGCAATCCGGAGTTCGAGGCCGCGGTTCGAGCGAGCTTCGCCCGCCAGCGCCTCATGAGCACGCTAGGGGCGCGACTGGCGGTGGTGAATCCCGGCCGGGTCGACATCGAGCTTCCATTCTCCGCCGCGTTCGGCCAGCAGCACGGCTACCTGCACGCCGGCGTGCTCGCCACCATCGCCGACTCGGCGTGCGGCTACGCCGCGCTCACCCTGTGCGAGCCCGG
>DATKAB010000204.1 GCA_035498555.1 Candidatus Sulfotelmatobacter sp. | reverse complement strand
CGCGATCGACTTCAACCAGCCGGCCGACAATTCCCTGCGCTCGATGGTGGGCCTCGAGTGGCAGTGGGAGAAGACCTTTGCGCTGCGCGCCGGCTACAACATCAACGCCGACCTGCTGAAGCTTTCGGCGGGCGCGGGCTTCTTCGCCAAGATCGGCGGCACTCAGTCCACGATCGACTACAGCTACACCGACGGCGGCTCGCTGGGCGGGGTCAACCGCCTGAGCCTGGGGCTGAGCTTCTGATGCGACGGCTCCTCGTCCTTCCGCTTTTCTTGCTCATCTCGCTCGCCGCCGGATGCGGCACGGGTTTCAAGCTGCCCACCGAGCAACACGTGGCGGTGGTGCCGGGCAACGGCACCTACGGCCTGATCGACCGCTGGAGCGGGCTGTCCAACATCCGTGACCTGGTGTTGACCAAGGCGGATGTGACGTCGAACGAGCAGCTGTTCGTGCTCTTCAGCACCGCCGGCAACGACACCGGAAAAGTGCGCGCCTACGCCACTCACTCGAACACGCAATTCAGCTACCAATACAACGGCATGATCAATCCCTGGGCGCTGTGTGCCACCGCGACGCGGCTGTTCGTGCTCGATCAGGGCGATACCTGCCTCGCTCGCGCGGTGCGTCCCAGTTCCGGCCGCTGCGACAGCAACGTCGTGAACTTCCAGTACTACTGGCACGTGCGCGAGTACTTCCCGGACGGCGGCGATACCATCAGCACCTTTACCGACACGACCATGGCGTGGGTGCAGGGCATCGCGGTCGACAACCTGCAGCGCATCTACGTCTCCGGGCTCTACATCCTGGTGACCATCAATCCCGACAATCCGTTCCTCTATTACCGACGCCTCGTGTGGCAGGTCAATCGGTACCTGCGTGGCGCGGGCGACCCCAACATGCCGGGTTCCAACTGGCATCGCGATCCGACCTACGTGCTCGCGGAGGGCTCCGGTCTCGGCACCGTCATGAATCCACAGGGACTGGATTGGAGCCCGAACGGAAGCGGCGCACTCTACCTGTCCGACACCGCCAACAATCGAGCGCAACGCCTCGGCGACCCGCGCTCGGGAGACGATTACCTGATGCTCGATACCGACAATGGCCCGCTCACCTCGCCGGTCGACGTGTGTGCGGATCTGGCGGGCTTCGCCTACGTGGTGAACGGTGGCCCCAACTTCGGAGTCTTCCGCTATCAGGGGATCGGGCAGGGACTGAGTGAGATGGTCCAGCGCGTCGACGTGTACACCGACGTCACCACTCCGCGACTCCTTCAGCCAGTGGCAGTCACGGCCGACAGCGACCGTGTCTACGTCGCCGACGCGGGACGCGGCGAAGTCTCCATCTTCCAGAGGCGCCGGTGAAGCTCGTTCCTTCCATGAATCGCGCGCGCGCCCTGGGCGCGACCCTGGCACTACTGTTGGCAGGTCTTCCGCTCGCCGCGCGCGCCGCCGACCTGGATCACCGTGGCGCGGGTGAGCGCTTCTCGCAGGAGAACGTCACCGCGCTCGACTCGGTTCAGTACCGCCAGGTCGTGACCAGCAACAATCTGATGAGCGTGACGCTCACCAACTACGGTTTCTTCGGCAACAATTTCATTTCCCGTGCGGCATCGCTCGAATACCCGGCCGGGCTCGGCTACGAGCACATGGTGCGCGGTGGCCTGTGGGTCGGCGCGCACACGACTGCTGGCGGCGTCGAATCCAACGACGTGGTGACCGGCACCACCGACGGTTCGACCTCTAGTGCCAGCCAGGGAGCGACCGAGTTCACCCCCGCGGGCAACGAATTCGGGCGCCGCTCGATCCTGCTCACCGATCCGTTCTACAACACCAGCGCGGTGAGCGAGCAGGACATCATCGCTCAGTTCAGCGATTTCCCGGCCAAGCGGGCGGCCAGCAATCAGGAAGATCACCGGCCGATGGGCCTGCTGATCACGCAGACCACTTATTCGTGGTCGTTCAGCGATTATGCCAACATCCTGTTCCTGCACTTCGATATCAAGAACACGGGCCCGACCATGACCAACGTCTGGGTGGGCTGGTACAGCGAGTTCGCGAGCGGCAACAAGAACGCCTACGTCAACTGGGCGCCGAGCAGCGCCGATCCCAGCGGCACCGGAAGCTGGTTCAACAAGAAGCAGATCGTGTGCGACGATTCCCTCCGACTGCTTCGCGAGCACTACTGCGCGTCGCTGCCGATTCCGGATGGCTGCCAGTACGCTCGCGCGCCCTATTGGATCGGCGTGCGGGCGCTCGGAACGCACGGGCTCGCCGAGGACACCACCACCAGACAGGTCACGGTGGCGGCGTGGAGCTGGGCGCCGAGCAGCCCGTATCGCGCGTTCGACAATCAGCGTTACGCGATCATGTCGGCGGGGACCATTCAGCCCTTCATCGGGGATTCTCTGCAGCCGGTGACCGGCGACCCGGTCGAGCTGATCTGCCTCGGTCCGTTTCCGCGCATCTACACCGACAGCACGGTGTCGGTGGACTTCGCGTTGGTGGGGGGCTCCACCGATCTCGACATCCAGCATAATTCGCGAGTGGCGCAGCGCGCCTTCGATCTCAACTACATCGTTCCCATACCGCCCCCTTCTCCGCGCCTCCACATGGTGGCGCGCAATCAGGGACTCGACTTCTACTGGGACAATTCCCCGGAGAGCGCGGTCGACCCCACCAGTCCGATCCCGCACGACTTCGAGGGGTATCGCCTCTACCTGGGGGAGACGCGATCCGACCTGAAACAGATCGCGTCGTTCGATTCCAACGTTCCACCCGGCGACACCACCGGCTTCAACACCGGATTCAATGCTGTGAAACTCGCGACGCCCGTCAACTTCAACGGCGTCAATTACCAGTACAAGTACTCGATCAACGGGCTGAAAAACGGGTTCAAGTATTATGCGTCGATTACCGCCTTCGATCTCGGCAACACCATCATCGAGTCGCTCGAGAGCGGCCAGACTCAGAACCTCACCCTGGCCGTGCCATCGCCGTCGCCGGGTGAAGACCAGGGCGAGGGCCCGGTCGTATTCCCCAATCCCTATCGGGTCGAAGCGCGCTGGGATCAGGGCCAGAACATCCGCGACCACTACCTGTGGTTCACGCGGTTGCCCAAGCGGTGCACGCTCAAGATCATCACCCTCTCGGGCGACGTGATCCTCGAGCAGAACTTCGACGGTTCGACCTACAACGGCTCGAACGCGCGGGGGGTGTATAGCTCGCAGCGCGACGCGCCGCTGGCCGCGCCGAGCCTGTCCGGCACGTCGTTCGCCTGGGACCTGATCACCAAGGCCGGCGAGCCGGTGGCCACCGGACTCTATCTCTACACGGTCGAGGACAAGGACACCGGCAAGCGCACGGTGGGCAAGTTCCTGATCGTGAAATCGGATCGCGAATGAGCGCGCGTCGGATTCTGGCACCGCTGGCGCTCCTGCTGCTCGGCTACGCCTTGCTGGGCGGCTGTGGTGGCGCCAAGAAGGTGCTGGTCGGAGACATTCCGCCCGAGACCGTGATCGCGGTGCGCTCGGTCGCGCCCGACACCCTGGCGGCCGTCAATCATCTCGTGCGGCTCCACTGGTTCGGCAGCGATCCCGACGGCGAGGTGGTCGCCTACGACATCCGCTTCTTCAATGGTGCGGCGCCGGCCGACACCAGCTGGCATCGCATCCCGTGCGCGACCGAGGACTGCACCGATTCGCTGTTCACCATCTACTCGCCGAGTGGCTACACCAAGGCGAAGTTCGAAGTGCGCGCGGTAGACAATCAGGGAGTGGTGGATCCGACCCCCGCGGTGCAGACCTTCAGCTTCCTCAACACCGCACCGACCGTGATCTTCACCTCGGCGCCGGCTGCGACCGACAGCACCTACGCTACGGCAACGGTGAGCTGGAACGTGGGCGACGCGGGTGGCGATCTGGCGCATCTGAGCTTCCACGTCTATCTCGACGGCCAGGCCGACTACGACAGCGTCTACAGCGGTGGGCCGACCGCCACCTACACGGTGCCGAGCGCGCGCTTCCTGCAGGGCGGCCAGTGGCGTTCGGGCCCGCGCACGCTCTACGTTCAGGCGGTGGACGACGGCGGGCGCCTCGGCCCGGCGGCCAGCACGACTTGGTACGTACGCTCGCCGGGGCTGGTGCCGATGTCGGGTAACGGCCGCGCGCTGCTGATCGACGACTGCCGGAGCAGCGTCGTCAACAACTTCACCGTGGATACGATGTATGCGAACGCTCTGGCGCGGAACCTCCCCGCCGGCACCTTCAGCGTGCTCAAGCTCCAGTTCAATCCGGCCGCAATCCGGTCCGATCGCGATCTCGCCCAGACCTTCCGCCAGTTCGACGCCGTCATCTGGTACCGGGGCTGGGAGACCAGCGCCGCCACCACGCTTCAGGCTCACCGGGACAGCATCGCCGCCTATTTCACTCACGGCGGGCGCTTCTATCTCGAAGACATGAACATGATCGACGGGCCGAATCTCAGTCTGTTCCAGAATCCGGCGCTCCAGATTCCGCCGTTCCCAGAGAGCTACGCGATCCAGCACTTCGGCGCCGTCCGGCTGCGGCGTTATCTCAACGCCACCTTCCACGATTCCACCGTCGCCTGGGATGCCGCCTCGGGTGCCGCGGCGCAAATGCGCTCGAGCGCCCTGCGCGACAGCTTCAATTTCATTCAGACGTCTCTGCTGATTCCAGGAATGCGTTCGTTCGAACCGGTGGATACGAGCAACGTGCTGATCTGGGCCAAGCCGAACGCCATGAGCCCCGCGACCCCGGAACAGCAGCCGATCGCGATGACCGTGCGGCAGCCCGGGGGTGGCCGGGTCATCGTCTACTCCTTCCCGGTCCGAATCGCGGTCGGGAACTTCAGAATCCTGGCCAAGTCCCTGTTCGACCCGGTCTACGGGCTCTACGCCCCTTAGCGCGTCCCGCAGGACGATTCCCGCGATCCGCAGCAGCAAACTTCCGCCGGCATTCGGCCCCGCGCGGATCGCTCATCCCATTATTTCGTTGTGGCTTAGGTCAGGTTCCTGTTAGACTCGGGGCGTCATTCACCATCCCATGATCGAACCCTTGCGCCGCCCTACCGGCCGCCTCGCTTCCGAGGCTTCCGGCCGGGGGGACCAGCACGGAGGCTAACGCCCAACCTCGAGTCGTGCTCCTGAGTCTCCAAGTCCGCAACTCTTCAAACTTTGAACCGCAACCGAGGGAAGAGACCATGAAGAAATTCGCCACCCAAGTTCTCGCGGTCGCCGCGCTACTGGTGCTCGGGGCCACAATGGCCTCGGCGGCCAATAAGTACCCGCCCGGGCCGTCCTACCGAAGCTGTACCGATTCGCTCACGATCTACTCGATCGAGCAGACCGACACCACGCTCGCCCCCTGCCACCCCGCGCTCCTCGACACGGTGCTCGGAGTGCGTGGCGTGATCGTCGGGTTCGACCCGCGCGGCTCGGCCTACGGGTTCTACATCCAGAATGGCACCGGCCCCTGGACTGGCATCGACATCTTTACCGGCGCCTCCAACTATCTGAGTTCGGTGCCCAGTTCACCGAGCGGCGGCAACCTGGTGCTGGGAGACAGTGTGGCCGTCTATGGAACCACGCAGGAGTTCCCGGACAACGTCAACGGGACCACGGAGATCGAAGGGCCAGACGTGAATCAGAGCACCAACGACATCATCATCCGCAAGGTGGGCCACACTAGCCTGCCTCCAGTCGCGTCGGTGTCGGTTCACAACCTGAGCTGGATCGCGGCGACCTCGCCGCAGGGCGAGGCCTGGGAAGGCTGTCTGGTCAAGATCATCGGCCCGCTCAAGGTCGCTCGGATCTCGGGTACGGGAATTCTGTCGAGCAATTACCTGGTCACCACGGTGCCGCCGTCTGCCGACAGCGTGCTGGTTGACGGCTTCACGCTCACGTCGGTGGCTGCCAGCGCTCCATCGGTCGGAACCGTCATCGATTCGATTTACGGCATCGTCAACGAAAACACACAGGCTGGCGCTACCTCGTATCGCATCCAGATTCGAGGAGGAAACGACGTCTACGTCGCGGTTCCTCCCACCCTGGGCGACGCCTATCCGATTGAGGACAACAAGCTCCGGCTGATCTTCGATCGCGACGTGGATCCGACCACGGCGCAAGATGCCGCAAATTACACACTGGCCTCTGGCATCGACGGCTCGACGGTGGATTCCGCGGTGATGGAGACCATCCCCGGCAGCGTCGTGGATCTGAACATCACGAGCGTGCGCACCGATGGTGACTTCGAGTCGGTGACTGCTACCGGCATCGGCGCCGCAAGCTGCCCGGCCTGTGTGATCTCGCCCGGGCAGACGAGGAGCTTCGTGAATGGCGTTCTCACGATCGCCGAGGTTCAACAGCCCGATCCGGCCAATCTGCCGCTGTTCGACGATCGCTCGCGCTTCGCTGGCGCTGGTGCGCTCACTGGCACCCGGCTGACCTTCCGTGGCATCGGGATCGCTCCGTACGGTGGCTCGCTCTATTACATGATGGACGAGAACGGCCAGCAGCGCGGCGGTATGTCGGTATTCGGCCCGACCGCTCCGATTCTGCCGGGTCATCGCTACGAGATCGCCGGCGTGGTCCAGGAATTCGGCGGTGAGACCGAGGCCCTCAACACCGTGCTGGTGACGGACGAAGGCATCGGCACCATTCCGGCCCCCAACGTTCAGCCGGTCGCCGTGCTCAAGGACACCACCACCGACATGACGCAGACCCATCTGACCGGCGAGGACTTCGAGGGCATGCTGGTCAAGATCAGCTACGTGCGGGTGACCGAGCAGCGCGCGGTTGGTTTGAGCTGGTTCGCGGCCGGGCCGAACGGCACGTTCTCCGACACGATTCTGGTTTCTAATTTTAATGGCGTGCTCAACGGCGTGACGCCTCCGGACTCGGCCCACACCGTAGACGTCACCGGCGTCCTGCACTTCGCCGCCGGCACGTTCCGCGTCTGTCCGCGCAATGCCAGCGACATCGTGGACCACGGGTTGAACGTCGGTGTCACCCCGGGCAGCATCGGGGCGATCTCGTTCGCGATATCGCCGAACCCGGCGCGCACCAGCAAGATCGCCTTCGCGATTCCGAAGCACTCGCAGGTGAGTCTCGGCGTGTTCGACCTGCAGGGCCGCCAGGTGGCGCAGCTGGCCAACGGCTCGTTCGCGGCGGGCACGTACTCACGCGAGTGGTCGGGACTCGACGCGTCCGGCAACCGCGTGCATTCGGGCGTCTACTTCTACCGCCTCAAGGTGGGAAGCGAGACGCGCGTGCTGCGCGGCGTCCTGCTGCAGTAATCGCAACGTCTCAGGCGGCGGCCGGGGATCGAAAGATCCCCGGCCGTCTGCGTTTACGAGGGGAATCGGCATGGCTCGCAAGCGTGACTTCGGCCGCGATTGGCGCGGCGCCGAGCGCTTCCCTATACTGGCTGCCGTTCTTTCCGGAAGGGGAACCGCTCGTTGACCGAGGATCGAAACCAGGCGCGCCACGTCCGCGACTCCGCGTCCGAGATGACGCAGCTGGTGCTGCCGCAGCACGCCAATGTCCACGGCAGCGTGCTGGGTGGTACCGTCATGCACTGGATCGACCTGGCGGCCGCGGTGGTCGCCAACCGCCACTGTCGGCGGCCGGTGGTCACGGCCTCGTTCGACGAGATGTCGTTCCTGGCGCCCATCCAGATCGGGCAGCTCGCGCTGATTCATTCGCGCATCACTCTGGTGGACAAGAGCAGCATGGAAATCCGTGTGGACGTCGAGTCCGAAGATCTGCTGAGCGGCGAGCGTCGCCAGACCGGGACCGCCTACGTCACCTTCGTAGCGCTGGATCCGGTCACTTCGCGGCCCACTCCGGTGCCGCGGCTGATCCTCGACACTCAGGAAGAGAGGGAGGAGCACGCGCGCGCGGTCGAACGACGCCGCCTGCGCCTCGAACGGCGAAAGAAAGCGCTGGCCGAACGGGCCGCGCACAGGGAGGGTTGAAGCATGGCGATCTCGATCGTGGTTCCGCAGCTCGGGGAGAGCGTCGCGGAGGGCACGGTTTCCAAATGGCTGAAGGCGGTCGGCGACCGGGTGCGCAAGGAAGAGCCGCTGGTCGAGATCCAGACCGACAAGATCAACGTCGAGATCCCTTCGCCGGCCGACGGCACGCTGCAGTCGATCGTGGTGCCCGAGGGCACGACGGTGCTGGTCGGAACCGAGATCGGCGTGCTGGCCGGCGCCGGAGAAGCCGCCGTCGCGCCATCCGCCGCCGCGCCGGCTACCGCGTCCGCCGCGGTCGCGCCTGCTCCCGCTCGCGCCGCCGCGGCCGCCCCGCCCGCCGCGCCTCCCACGACGTACGCGCCCGCGGCCACCGCCGCGCCGCCCGCGGCGCCGCCTTCGCGCGTGGCGCCCGCGCCGGCCGGCAATGGCGACTCCACGCTCGGCGACGGCCGCAATCTCTCGCCGGCGGTTCGCAAGATCATGCGCGAGCAGAACGTCTCGTCCGCCGAGATCGCATCGATTCGCGGCTCGGGGATCGCGGGGCGCGTGACACGCGACGACTTGCTCGATTACCTGAACCGCCGCGGCGCGGCGGGTCCGACCGGCGCGCTGGCGCCCGGATTCGCGAGCCCGCTCGCTCCGGCCATTCCGACCCCGGCCGAGCCTCTCCCTTCGTTTCTGCGAGCCGCCGCGGCGCCGGCCGCCGGCGGCCCGCGCACCGAGACGGTGCCCTTCACCAAGGTTCGCCGCCTGATCGCCGAGAACATGGTGAAGGCGAAGCACACCGCCGCGCACACCCACTGCTTCGACGAGGCCGACATGAGCGCGATCGTGGCGCTCAAGAAGGAATGGTCGCCACGGCTCGAAGCCCAGGGCGTCAAGCTCACCTACATGCCGTTCTTCATCAAGGCCGCGACGCTGGCGTTGAAGGAGTACCCGTGGATGAACGGCATGGTGTCGCCGCAGGGCGACGCCATGATCCTCAAGCACTATTACAACATCGGCATCGCTGTGGGACGGGATGAAAAGGGGCTGATCGTTCCCAACATCAAGGATTGCGATCGCAAGAATCTGGCGCAGATCGCGGCCGAAGTGAACGACATCGCGGCGCGCGCCCGCGCCGATCGGCTGAAGCCCGACGAGATCCAGGACGGCACGTTCAGCATCACCAACGCCGGCGTCTACGGCGCGACCAATTCGTCGCCGGTGATCAACGTGCCCGAGGTGGCGATCATGGGCGTCCACAAGATCGTCGAGCGGCCGGTGGTCAAGAATGGCCAGATCGTGATTCGCCCGATGATGAACGCCTCGATCGGATTCGACCATCGGGTGGTGGACGGCGAGCTGGCCGTCAAGTTCCTGCGCCGCGTCTGCTCGCTGCTCGAGCAGCCGGAGCTGCTGTGGTTCGTGGCCTGATCGGGAGCTTCGCATGGCGACGCTGAACGCCGTGGCATTGGGACCGACCTCCTATCGCGACGGCCTGCGACTGCAGGAGGCCATGGTCCGCGCCCGCGTCGAAGGCCGCGAGCGCGGCGAGCGCGCCGATTGGTTGCTGTTCCCGGATCATCCGCCGGTGCTGACGGTGGGCCGATCGGCGCGCGATCTCAAGCTGCGCGTGCCCGAGGCGGCGCTCGCGGAGCGCGGGCTCGAGGTGTTCGACGTGGCACGCGGCGGCGACATCACCTGGCACGGCCCGGGTCAGTTGGTCGGCTATCCGATCTGCGACCTCGATTCACTCGGCCACGATCTGCATCGCTTCCTGCGCGAGCTGGAGCAGGTCATGCTCGATCTCGCGGCGCGCTGGAACATCGAGGCGCGTCGCGTCGCGGGGCGCACCGGCATCTGGGCCGGCGGCGACAAGCTGGCCTCGATCGGGGTCGCGGTTCGCCGCTGGGTGACGTACCACGGCTTCGCGCTCAACGTTTGCCCCGATCTCTCGGACTTCGAG